>NZ_JBQHWP010000005.1:0-186447 GCF_052063915.1 Bilifractor sp. HCP3S3_D3 | reverse complement strand
TTATATCTGAAGATCTATTGTCCGGTTAATGTGTCCTTACTTGTCCGCTAATTATGTCTCAGACTGTCCGCCGAATATGGCACAGATGTCCGTTTAGCTCGACAATCTGCAACTGCCTGTGGAAAACTTCAGAACATAGGTCAGAGACGGCTTTCCAAGTCCCTGCCGCTTGCGCCTGATCAGTCCTGCCTTTTTCTCCAGCTCACTCAGCTGCTTCACTGCTTTCTGGTTACCACACTGCAGATCGCTCATGATGTCTTCCACTGTGTAAATGATGTATGCTCTGTTCTGATCATCAAACCATCCGTTTTTCATCGACAGGGACAGGCGATCCAGCATCAGCCCGTATAAAAGTTTTGCTTCAACGGAAACTTCGCGGAATTCTTCGCCGGTGATCAATGTCTTCGGGATCCGGTAGAACAGAAACTGCTCCGCATCTTCCTGTCCGTAGAAATAATCGAATGCCATCGTCTTTCCCTCCTTTCCTGAATTTCTGCAAAGAAAAAGGACGCCAATCTACTGGAAATGCCAGTAAACTAACGTCCTCTAATGACTATGTATATTTGTCTGTTCTGAATCTGGTTTTACATTGCTACTGTAACGAGGTCTAAAGCTATCACCACTGTGATGTACTTTTCCACCCGTTTTCCGCGGTCAGACCAAGCCGTTTTGTCGAAGGTGAAATGTTCGAAAAAGTGCTTGAATTCAGCGATTTCTACGAGTTTGTGCGTGATAGCAACACAATGGTCTCCACGTGCGCCGAGACAGTGGAAAACATAATCACGCTGACCGACTGTTTGTGGAAACATATCGAAAATTTGCCACTGTTTGCGGAAATATATCTAAAACTCAGGCATCAAATGAGGAAACATATCTAAAGGAATCAAGGCAACAAACTGGAATTTGAGTCTCTGTAAAGCTGGAATTAACCCATACAATTATTTTAATTTAGAGGTTCTTACGCAATTATCCGTATTTTGTAATTTTTCAATACTGGAATGCCAGTGTAAATCAGCATTCTCCATTTTTATTAAAGCGAAAAACGTAAAATTGCGGAAGAACCAATTTAGATATTCACAATTTTACTTGCCACAGTATCTCGAAAAACACTGTCATGTTCTACCAGGAGCATGGTCGGGGCAAACTCCGTTATGAGTTGTTCAATCTGCATACGTGAGTACACATCAATAAAGTTGAGCGGTTCATCCCATACATACAAGTGTGCCTTTTCACAAAGGCTTTTCGCAATTAGGACTTTCTTCTTTTGCCCGCCAGAAAAGTCTTTAATATCCTTTTCAAACTGTACACGCTCAAAGTCCATTTTCCTAAGAATTGCCTTGAACAAACTTTCATCAAGGTTGTTTTCTTCTGCAAACTCGGAAAGGGTTCCACATAAATACGATGTATCCTGTGGCACATAAGAAATTACAAGCCCAGAGCCAAGTGTTACTGTACCCGTATAATCTATGGACTGCCCGACTACCAACTTTAACAGGCTACTTTTGCCACTGCCGTTCTTTCCATCAAGCACAATGCGTTCTCCCTGTCTTATTTCAAACGAAACGGGTTCACAAACTGAAATGCCATCATAATAAACTACTACATTCGATAATGATGCAAGCAAATCTGTATGGTAATTAAGCGGTTGTATCTTGAGGGCTTCTGCGGTTTCCATATTTTTCAGCAATGCTGATTTTTGTTCGATTGTCTGTTGTTGTCTCGCTTCTATAGATTTTGAACGCTTCATCATTTTGGCGGCTTTATGACCGACATAACCTTTATCTGCTGCCCCAATTTTGGAAGCTTCTACACGTTCAGACCATACTGCAGCGCGTTTTGCCGACTGCTGTAATCGTCTGATGTCCTTTTGCAAACGTTCGTTCTGAGCCAGTTCAAATTCTTGCTGTCGCTCAAAATTTGACATCCATGATGAAAAGTTTCCTCTTTGCACTTCGATATTTGCTCGGTTAATCGATAGAATATAGTCAACACAATCGTCAAGAAAGCGACGATCGTGAGAAACTAAGATGAATCCCTTTTTCTTTTTCAGATATGCCGCCACACTTTTTCTCGCTTTGGCATCCAAATGGTTGGTAGGTTCATCAATCAGTAGGAAATGCCCTTCATTAAGAAAAAGAGCGGCAATCAAAACCTTTGTCTGCTCTCCGTTGGAAAGTGTTTCAAAAGGTCGCCAAAGCACATCGACATCAACATCAAGATAAGAAAGTTCTCGCATAAGTTCCCATTCTTCCGCAAGTGGGCAAATCTCCTGCAATATATCCTCTGTAATACGATTCTTATCTGAAACGGGATAAGGAAAATAATCAAACTGTACGGATGATAGGATTTTTCCACTATACTCATATTTCCCAAGCAGAAGATTCAGAAAGGTTGTTTTACCTCGTCCGTTTCTGCCCACAAAACCAAGCTTCCAATCGGTATCAACCTGGAAACTGACATTTTCAAAAACATTATCATAACTTGTCGGATATGAAAACGTAAGGTTTTCAATTTTAATCATTGACATAAATATTATCCTCCTTTGCATGTCATACGATACAAAGTCGGTTCGGTGAATGTTTACTACGTATAGATTTCACCAAAAGGAACCGACACTATACGGAGTGAATCATGTGTAACTATCTGTTCTGCACTATTCATAAAGCACCTCCAAAACAAAATAAGAGCCACAAGAAAGTTTATCCTTGCAGCTCGTCATAGCATAAAATAACACCACTAAGCAAAAGTGGCAACAGCACTATATTGAGTAAGATAGACATATAACTTTCTTGCAATAGACACAATAATGCCAAAGTATAGCACTACCGCATATTTTGATTTTATTTGCAAGAAAAGTTAATCATCTTCCCACCTCTTTCTAAATTTCAAAATATTATACCATAAATCGCAGGCAAATACAAGTGGTTATAAAAATTTAACAAATCGCTTATAATACAATCATATAACTTTACGCATTCCTTACTGACCGTAAAATTCTGATTTTCACTACCGACCCACCTCTTTGTGTGGAAGTTTATCAAATATAACCATCTGATATTTTCTATAGGCTCATTTAGACCCAATGTTAGTTTAATATGGTAGCATTATCTTGCCAACAGAAAAGCCGCCCCGGAATCCCGAGACGGCATGAAATATTTTCATCCTTAAATTATGATGTCCTCCTTTGCTCCGCCCTTCACCGTGATGGTGAGCTTGTCTGGAAAGACTCTGATCTCCTCGATAAAGTTCCTTACCAGCTGCTCATCATAGGTGAGCACTTTATCTTTTGCCTTTTCGACGGATTCTCGCAAAGCAGCAACCCGATCTTCGTCACGCTTCCGTTCCGACTTTTCGGTCTCAATCTTATTTTTTCTGTCTCTGAGCTGCTGGATCTCCTCAGCAAGCTCGGATGTATCTTTTCCAGCCTTGACCCTGGAAAGAACTTGCTGCTGAAGCTCAGCAAGTTTGAAATTGATGTCGGCAAGCTCCATATCCGTGTTTCCTGTGGTCAATTCCTGCGCATCTGAGCATATGTCGTTGTATATTCTGTCCTCATCAAGGATCAGATCCTGTACCGCTTTGACGACAGCTTTCTGAAGATCGGCTTCTCTTACCGTTCTGGAATGACAGCCGCTTTTTTTGCCCTTCTGCAGGCGTGATCTGCATCTCCAAACAATCACTTTCTCCCCTTTCAGGATCCACTGCGTTCGCTGAAATGGCGCACCACATTCGCCGCAGATCACCTTGCCGCTCATGGCGATATGGCTGCAATATTTCTGATTGAGTCTTCCCTCTCGTCGAAGTTCAGCACGCCGTGTCATTTCCGCCTGAACCTCATAGAACAGCTCTCTCGGTATTATTGCAGGATGGTCGTCTCGCACATAGTACTGTGGCATATGGTCAACGTTCTTTACTCTTTTCTTTTGGAGCGTATCAATCGTTACCGTCTTCTGTAGCAGGGCATCACCTATATATTTCTCATTTGACAGGATCTGTTGGATATTCGTCCCCTGCCATTTTGTATTTCCTGCACCATTTCTGATACCATCCCGGCCAAGGCCCTTTGCAATGCTGATCGTGCTTCCTCCTTCAAGATACTCCCGATAGATGCGTTTTACGATCTCTGCCTCTTCTGGTACAATTTCCAGCTTTCCATCCTCTCCCTTGGTGTATCCAAGGAAGCGATTGTAGTTTACATTTACTTTTCCCTTTTGGAATCTGTACTGATAGCCCAGTTTAACATTCTGTGATAAGGATTCACTTTCCTGCTGTGCCAGCGATGAAAGGATGGTCAAAAGGACCTCACCATTCGCGTCGAGCGTGTTGATGCCTTCCTTCTCAAAATATATACCAATGTTCTTTGCCCTGAGCTTTCGTACTGTCTGCAGGCAATCAACCGTGTTTCTGGCGAATCGGCTGATCGACTTCGTGCGAATCATATCGATCTTACCGGCCAGCGCGTCATCAATCATCTGATTAAATTGTTCACGCTTCTTGGTGTTGGTGGCACTAATACCGTCGTCTGCATAAATCCCAGCTGACACCCATGCCGGATTCTTCTGCAGTTCCTCCTCAAAATGTTTAAGTTGGGCATCGTAGCTTTCCTCCTGCTCGTCGGAATCTGTGGAAACCCTGCAATATGCCGCTACGTGGATTTTTTTCTCATTGTTCCTTACCACCCGATTCCCGATCTTCTTTCTGGCAGGGATGATAATAACCTCTGGAGTGCTTGCCATTATTCTTTCACCTCAATTCTTTCATATACATAGGTCGCCCTCGCAACTGGATCCGTTGGAAGTTCTTCGTCCTTGTAATCCAAAAAACGGAACCTTGTTCCAGGCTTTATATCTGTGTTCTTGCTGGCAGGCCTCTTTTTCTTCTGTCGCTTTGTCTGAACCTCTTCGAACGTATTGTCATCAATGATTTCCGGATAGAACTCATCACCTTTGTATTTTGGATTCGCGAGCATAAGAGACATGAAAGGATGGTCCTTCTGAATCCCGGAATCTCTGAGCGCCTGCGTTAAATTACCGTGCTTTCTGAATGAATCAAAAGCAGCCCTCACCCGCTCTGCCTCTCGGGGCTCAATAACTGCCTCCCCATTTTCAATCCGATAACCATAAAGTACTGATCTCATTGCAATTCCTCCTTCAGCTCGAGTCCGCAGCTCAACCGGAACCCGATCATATTTCTCGAATACACGGCGATCTCATCAACGAACTCCAGAAATGCATTCTCGTCCATCTCTCTCGTGATGTTGTGGTCTCTCAGGTATCTGAGAAGTCGTCCCGCCTCGGTAGTGAATTTGTAGTTATTTGAAATGGCCATCGTCAGCGATGCCTTTTTCGATCCGAGGTCGTTCTTCTTATCGTTCAGGTCGGCAAGCTCTTTCTGGCATGTTGAAGGGTCGAGCACCCCATCAGCTGCAAGCTGCATGATCGCGGCCTGCTGTTTCAGAAGGGCCGAATACTTCTCGTCAATCTCGCCGATTTCCTTATCCGCTGTCTCTGTATCTAGGCTTTCAAGGTTTCTAATATATGGCTCCAGCACCTGACGCCGTGCAAAGATGAGCTTGTTCATCATGGTCGTAAACGCTGCTCGAATCTTGCTATCCTCAAGCACCTTAAGTGGACACTTGTCTTTATCACGAATGTGGGTAGGACATGCCCATGCATCATAAAACCCACTCTTTCTGCCGCTGCGTACAACATGCTTCAAGTGAGCCCCGCACTGCTGACAAACCATTTTCCCAGTGAAGAGGTGATTGGTTTGATAGGTGCCATCTCCATCCCGAATTTTTCTTTCCTTCTTCCTTTGTCCAATCAGGTGCTGTACTTTTTCAAAATCCTCCTGGGTAATGATAGGCTCGTGCGTATTCTTCAGATAATACTGGTCTACTTCACCGTGATTGTAATGATGATTGTATTCTTCATCAGTGAAAGTCTTCATGTAGAGCGTGTCTCCGATATACCGCTCATTGTGAAGCATGCCTCGTATGTTTGATGCACTCCACATTTTCCCGTTTCTAGGGGTCTTGATTCCGAGTTCATTCAGCTTATTGGCAATTTTATAGGACCCCATTCCATCAAGAGCCATGGAAAAGACCATCCTTACTATCTCTGCCTGCTCCTTATTGACGACCAGCTTCCCGTCATCGATGTCGTACCCATAAGGAGGTGTCCCCTGCTTATAGGTTCCACTCTTCATTCGGACCTTGATGCCCCACTTTTCATTGGTAGAAATGCTTCTCGATTCACTTTCTGCAAGGCTGCTCATGACTGCCAGCAGGAACTCGCTTCCCATCGTCAGTGTGTTGATGTTCTCCTTCTCAAAGTAGATCCCTACACCGCAGGCAGAAAGCTCCCGAGTCATATTCAGACAGTCGATCTTGTTCCGACTGAATCTTGAAATGCTTTTTGTCAGAATAAAATCGATCTTGCCCTGCTTCGCATCTTCGAGCATCTTTGCCAGCGCCTCTCTTCTCTCCGTCGAGGTACCGCTGACTGCCTCGTCGTAGTAAAGCCCTGCAAACTCCCAGTCGGGATTACTTTTTATGTAATCCTCGTAGTGCTCTCTCTGTGCCGTCAGGCTTTCTTCCTGCTCAGCGGATCCCGTTGAAACTCTGCAGTAAGCAGCTACCTTCAGTTTCTTCTTGTCATCCTTCTTCGAAGGATCGATCGTAGTTATCGTTGCCACCGTCTCGGCCTCCTTTCTGTACGTGACATATTCGCTCTGGAACCCGATGTTATCAACGAATTTCAGGCATTATCTCCGCCAGAAACGGAGCATATTTTTCACGAAAATGGAGCTCACATTTTGCGTATTCCTTGTCAGTAATATCCCCGTTTTCACGGAGCTCATCGAGAAGCTTCACCGCTAAGTGATAGCTATAATCAGTCCGATAATCATCGAGCGTTCTGTCCGGCGGAGTCATATCAATCGGGAGGCGCCCGCATTCAAGCTCGACAACCTGATTCTTTTCATTCTTATTGTTTTCCATACTGCCTCGGTCCTCCTCGTAGCTGTGGCAGGACTGCCCCTGCAGTCAGATACGGACACAAAGGCAGTGTTTTTGTGTTTGGAGGCATAGCAATTTTCAAGAAGAATCAAAAATGGGCAAAAAAATAAAGGCTAGCGGCATTGCTGCCATTAGCCCAATCACCTTTCAATCAGATTAAATATTTTTTATAAATTTTTAGGGGAACTCATGTCTTTCCGCATATATAGAAGTAGAAGGAGGTCATAAGAATATGACTAGTTACACAATCGAAGAACTTTATCACCAGAACGCGACTATCCTCTTCCTCATCGACATGCTGGATGACATGTACTGGGACAACGTTGAGAGACTTGCTGATTTGGGAGACCAGAAGAGTATCGATCTAATCCGTGAAGTCGAAGCCACATTATGGAAAAACATGTGGTTTAACATTCATTAAACTGCTTGTGAAATCGTCAGCCAGGACAGCGACACGGAACAAGCGTACTTGGCGTTTATCTGCAAACGGCTCAAGCTGAATTTTAGGAAGCTGTCAGTAGAAGAACGGAAGTGGCTGAAAAAGATTGCGGAAAAATCCGACTTGCTGAAGAATCCAAAACCGCAGAGAGGACGAAGATAAAAAATGCCTGAACGGCGGTTCTGGTTTTTCAGAACCACCATCCAGGCATTTTGTTTAGTAATAGAAAAAGGTGCAGTTGATTATTGCGTATTGTCAATCTCTCTCAAACCGGGTAGTAAAAATACGGCAAGCGCAACGATGATAATGCCAATTCCGCAAATGACAAACCATTTCTCAACTCCCAGCCGCTCCGCCAGAGGCCCGGAAATGACAAGGCCAAACGGCATGGCGAGGGAAGCGGCGCTTGTCAGTAGAGAAAAAACTCTCCCCAGATATTCTGGTTTGACCGTTTCTTGAAAAATCGCATTTTGCACACCGTAAAATGGAGCGGAAATTCCCATAACAGTACAGCACACAACAAAGACAAGAAATGCGTCTGGCGGCAAAAGCCCGGAGAGCATATTGCTAACGCCCATCAGGAGAACGGAAAGACCGATGGTGTACCGCCGTTTCTTAAAACCGCCCCAAATGCTCAGAATGACTCCGCCAAGCAGCATACCAACCGCAAAAGCAATTTCAGCGGCAGAGGCATGGGCCGGTGTTCCTTTGAAGTATGACATACAGATGAGAGGAAAAAGCGTACTGATTGGCATATAAAAGAACATATAAATTACACCAATCCAGAGCAGAGCAAAGAGGCCCCTGTTTTGCTTTAATACCACATACCCCTCTTTCATATCCTGTAAAAACTGTTGTCTTTTCGTTTCTGGACATAGTTCAGGCGTTGGTATGGACGAAATCGCAACAGTCACACAGGCAAGGATTGCACCCACAATATCTAACAATATAATTGCATTAAGAGGCCAAACAGCATATAAAAACGCTGCGGCAGCTGGACTGATAATCGCACTTACTGCTTGCATGGTCTGCGTGTAACCAGCGCATTTTGTAAGTTCCTCTTTTGGCACAATCATAGGTGTTGCTGCGCTGAATGCTGGAGAATGAAAAGCAGTTCCCGCACTTCGGATTAACAGGACAACCATAATAGACCATACGGGCAATTCCATGTAAAACGCCACCAGCGCCAGAATACCGCCAGCGGCGGCAATTATCAAATCCGCACCAATCATTACGCTTTTACGGCTGTGCCGGTCAACAAAAGCACCTGCAAACGGGCCTAAACAGGCTTGCGGCAAAAATCCAATCAGTGTTGCCGCCGTCAATATGATTGCAGAATTAGTTTTCGCAACCAAATAAAAGATAATGGCCATTTGCAAAATACCGCTGCTAATAAAGGATATTGCTTGTCCGGCAAGAAGTGTAAAATAAGTTTTTCTCCATGAATTGTTGTTTTGGGTCATAATGCGAACCTCCTTTTTTATTGCATTGTTCCTTTGTTTCTGCAATAAAAAGCAGGCGTTGTCCCACAGAGAGGGCAGACGCCTGCATAACAACAAAGCACGAAAAAACACCACGATACAGTTCAAAGACTGCTCGTGTCAAACCTACGTGTTCCTTTGCATACGCACGCAAAAAAAGCTCACCATCATGTGGAAAGGTACTTCTACTTTTTATTGCTTATTAGCGTACACAAATTAACACACGTAAGCCTCCTTCCAATCTCAAACTGTAGCACAGTATAACACACATCCGATAGACTTGTCAACCATTTTTAACCTTGTTTTCCATCTTGTTTTTCCATCTCTTACGGGCAGTAGCAAAGCCAGGCGAGCCAGTCAACGGTCAAGATGAACGGCGCTTTCAGCGCCGCCGTTGACAGTCTCGCCCGTCTTTGCTAATGGGTAATCAAGGCGGGAAAGCCATTTTAGGGCTTTCCCGCCCATTTCAATTTTGGGAGAAGAAAGGCCCCAAAATGAACGAGTGCGGCCAAACACTTTTAGGGATTGGCCACCTTGTCCACCCATCCAGCGGGGCGGCGGGGAACGGTCAAGGCCGGGCGTCAGCCCATTCATTTCAGCCTTGACGGTTTCCTGCCGTCCTGCTACTTTTCCCGGAGTGTGGCCACACATCTGGTCACGGTGTCCAGAGCTTTGGGACTTTTTGTCCCATAGGCCGGGGGCGGAGGACGAGGGACGGGGGCTTTCATAATACGCCCTGTCTGCTGCTGAAATCAGCCCTTTGTTTCCGGCTTACCAGCCCCAAACAAAGCCCTGCTTTCCTGCCGCGTCAAATGCCCTTGCCCTCCCCGGCGGCAACGGTATTTTCAGGGCAACGCCGACAGAGCGTATAACACACTACACTTTGCTCCGCAAAGTCGTGTGCCAAATGGGGCGCTGCCCCCTTTGGAAACCCCCGCAACAAACAGGTGCTATGCACCCAGCCGGGAGCATAGCGCCGTTTGTTGTCAGCAGCCCGTTTCACGGTCTGCGTGTAGTTCCTTGTAAACTGACCTAATAAAAAGTCAAAAAAAAACCTGTGAGCCACCCATCATCATGAGTAGCCCACAGGCATTCTTTCATTTTACCCTGATTTTCCATCCCACCTGGATAAGGTTGACGTTCCTGATCACGGAAGGATTGAGTCTCTGGATCGCAGATACGCTCGTTCCATATTTCACGGCAATTGCAGAGAGCGTATCTCCGCTTTTTACCGTGTAGTAGACAGCCTGATTTGCACCAAGCATCTCATTCACCTTCGCCTGAACGGCTGCGTAATCATAGCCAGCAGTTGTGATGCGATTCTTCCGATCATCACCGTTGCCCCACCTACCGGCAAGCACCTCCCGGGCAAGTTCATCAACCGACTTGTGTGGCTGTACCGGTGTTAACGGCTGCGCTGCGCCGACCTTAGAATAGCCATTGAATCTGCCCGCCTTGATGATGGACGGATAATCCTGATACGAGATATCCAAATCCACGTTACCATTGATGCCATTTACCCGTCCGGAAGATGAATACTGCCAGATTCCGTATGCTCCGCTATAAGTACATCTCGGAGCGTACTGTGCTACCCAATGGGTAAATGGCGTAAGCTTCGAATCGTCCAGTCGCTCACGGAACCCAGAATATGTAGAGCTGTAGATTCCGGCAAAGTATCCGGCAGATTCTAGCGCTCTGCAAAAGGCAATTGCTGCCGCCGTAGCCCCGGCCTTTGTTGCCGGAGCTGTTGCCTCGACATCGATATATACCGGGTATTCGAACTGCTTACCCTTCAACTGTACAAGGAAGCGCTCAGCATCGGCCTTTCCATCCTCTGCCGATATGCAGGCAGGACCGACAAAATAATACGCTCCAACAGCAATCCCATTTGCCTTTGCTCCTCTGTAGTTTTCTTCCCATCTTGGATCGGTATAGAATCCCGCATCCGATCCGCCTGCCTTGATGATGGCGAACTGGATGCCTGCCGCTCTGACCTTCGCCCAGTCAATAGCTCCCTGCCAATGGCTGACGTCAATTCCTCTGAATTCACTCATGTGTTTCTCCTCCTTCATTCCAACAAGAAAAGCCCTCCGGGTTTTGAAGCCCGAAGAGCCATGAAACAGCATCCCATTAACGGATGGGACTACCGGGATACGAGGATCACCTCCTCTCACTGATTCGTTTTGGTCAGCTGCTTATAGATCTGGTTCACGCCAGTTGCCGCTAGACCAGATACGATACCAACAGCTAGAGCGTTGATGACATCCTTTGCTGGGAAATCCGGCATCAGGTACAGCCCCGCAATGCCGAGCACCGCACCAACGCATCCACAGATCACCGGGATCAGCTCATCCTTCACGGATCCAGCTGCCTTACAGCCGATGCCGACCAGATACGCAATCACCGTGATTGCCGCCACACTTGCAATTCCAAAATCCATAGCTTCAATCCTCCTTCTCGTTATTTCTGTCTGCCGTAAGCGGCAGTTCCAGACACTTCTTATACAAGGACTCTCCGGTGCCATTACCGCCAAGCGCCTTGTACGGCTTGTACAGGTACTCGAGGTTGCTCCGGTCTTCCGGAGAGCACCATCCCCGGGCAATAAAAAAGCTGCAGGCCTGATAAATACGGTCGTGCAGCAATGCCATCATTCCTTCTTTGATTTCGTCATTCTCCCGTTTTCGCCGGAGCAGCGCCCGCCAAAGCCATGTGATGATAGCAATGATCAGGACAAACAGCTCCTGAATCCAGTATCGTAGGATAAAGTCTATCAATGGTATCACCTCCCTTAATCTTCGACATACACCATGAGGTACTTATACTTGAGCGTTGCCTGATTGTACGCCATCAGAGTCGTCTCATCGTTGGCAACACCAGCGGCAAACTTGAAATGCCCGATTTGGTCTGCATCCGGGTAAGACGTCGTACCATTGTCTCCGTTATCCACGATGCACTTTCCTGTTGTCGCATAAAACCGGAACCCGTTATAGGTGTCCATGTCGGTCGACAGGGTTCCGTCCGAAAGCTGCACTTCGACAACTTTCAGACGAAGATCCGGGTCACTCTTGGTGAGTGAAGACCGCTTCAGGTGAACAGCGCTGTTTGCCTTATACGTGACGAATCCATTCCCATCATCGACATCCAGAGCCAGCTTCGTCACGGCAGCGACGTTTTTGATGTGGTCAAACGAGGGCTTTGTCACTTCTGTGACATCTCCGCTGGATCCGCCAGAGCTGGATGTTGGCAGAGTCAGCACCTGCTTGGTTCCCGATGAGGACCGGATGGTAAGCTTTCCATCCTTCAGCTCAAACGTGTAGGTTGTATCGGTGAAGGCAGCACCTTCTGGAACATCAGTTTTCACCGTATGTCCTCCAAGAGCGTCTGTGTTCGCCTTGACCGCCGCTTTCATTTCAGAGTCGTCATAGGCCGTATCGGTAAAGACTGCATCCGCCGGGACATCACTTCCCACAGTATGGCCATTCACCTTGGCGGCATTGTCGACAACCCCGTCACCATCCGCATCAAATTTCGAGAGCACATCTTCTGCTGTGATCAGCTGATTCACTGCCTCACAGAGCCGCCGGATCACTTTGTGAGCGCCTCCGTACTGGATCTTCTTAATCGACATTGAAGTACGCCTCCTCCCGCTTCTGAGCTCCCTCGTTTCGGGATGTGTACCTCGCAAGGTCTGAGAGGATCTGGTCGGTTGTATTGAGACGGTCTACCAGCTTATAAGAGTCGATGTACGGATCAAAGTGCGAAAGGTTCTCTGGCTCGACATACGAGGTATCCTGCATATCATGAATGCATTTCCGGCACTGGCTCGTAGCTACTCTCTCCGCTTCCCAGTTTGTGGCAAACCAATGCGCATCGTGCCACCTGCAGTTCCAATAGCAGTCCGTGTTTGGAATCAGGATGTAGCGATACTTCTTTGGCAGAGTCTTCACTGTATCGAGGTGACGGGAGAACCAGAAAAACAGCACGATATGATCATACATGGAGAGGTCCCGGCTCTTGATATCCGATTCTGTCAAAGCACTGGTAATAGAGAGCGTGACCGAGATATCCGGGTGTCTGCTCTTTGACGCTATCGCAAGTGAGTCGTCGCTGATTGTAAACATCCGGATACCAAGGTCGTAATATCTCTCCAGCGCATCTAATGTCGCATTCCTCTGCATCAGCACACAGAGCGGAAGCCCGAGCTGCTGCAGACATTTCAGTCGCAGAACATATTCGTCATAGGATTTTGGGTATTCCTCTCTTTTCTCGATGTCCTTTCTCGTACTGGTGGCATCCTCCCTCCATGCTGGAAGGTAAATGCAGCGGATATATGGAAAAAGCTCTCGTCTACGGGAGAGCTTCGGCACAAAGTCATAGGAAAAGTTGTAGGGAACTTCATACTGCTTATTCATGCATCCTCCTTGTCCGTCAGTGTATATGTAATCTTCATGGTCTGCGAAGCGTTCTTTGTTACCGGGGACGACAGGTTATTGATCGTTCCGAGGTAGGCACACCTGAGCGCTGTCCGGATCCGGTCATTATCGTAATAGCCATCATAATGGTAGGTTGCGAGGATCTTCCCATCGGAATATAGGATCGGCAAAATTGCAATCGCAGCTCCGTCAACCGCCTCCTCGGAATGAGAAGCGTCCGGATACAGGAAGCCTGTCCTGTAATAATTGTTCCCGTCCTTCTGATACTGATACTGGTACTGAACGCCGCCGTTATAGAACATCGGCGTCATCCCGTCGAATGTTCCGTTGTTATCAAAGGTAAAGGTCTTAATGTCCACCGTGTTGGACAGGTTCACAACGTAGATACTATGTGCATCATAAGATTTGGCGTAGAGGTACCCCTTGTTGATGACGATCGAATACTCATTTCTCGAAGCCAGGTACACCCCGGCAAGCGTGACCACCTCCTCCGGCTGCTTCTCAAAAGATAGATCTGACATCTTGTACTTCGTGATGTAGAGCTTTGCGTCGTCCTTTTCATTTCCCTCATCGTAATAATAGTTGTAGTAGGTGTTGCCGTAAGAGGTATAACTGCTGACCCGGTTGTTTTGCGTGATGAGATAGAGGTAGCCATCCGTACCGGGCATCCAGTATTTTGCCGGACCAATATTGCTAAAATTCTTATAATCTGGAAGCTCCAGCGTCGTTACGTTCTCATACGGAAGGGTAAAAGAACCATAAGTCAGATCGGCCACCTTCACCGCATAGGGATCAAACCTTCCGCGCTGAACTGTGACACCATCCGCATTCAGCCAATAAACAAACCCATCCTTTACGAGGAATGGCCTCCCGTTATGTTCCTTATTTTCGATGGTATCCATATCACAGAAGAAGTCCCCGCAAACCTGTCTCTGGAAGGGATTCACTCCGGCATAGGCACTCGTCAGGGCAACCGACTGAATGGTTCCGTTTGCCTGCGCCGTACCGAAGTCCCAGACGGAGACATAGCCGGTATCTGTTTTATGTGTCTCGATCGCATTTAAGGATCCTCGCATGGCGTCATCGGTGTTGGTATCCCGGGAAGCATAGCCGACCAGCTTCGCCTCTGTTGGGAAGTTTGTATTGTTCACATCCTCAGTGAGCTTCCCGTCAAAAAGCAGGATACCGCCGAGAGCATTCTTCGCAATGGGAAAGACATTATTGTTCATCGGTCTTCCGATCATGGTTTGGAAAGCAATCAGCTCCTGCACTGCGTTCGTAACGAGGTTGTCCTTTTCATATTCGAACTCACGCTCTCCTGTCTTGGCATTAAAGAGCTCGATTTTGGTATGTCCTTTGATCATTCTTCCACCTCTTTCGTAAAGATCTGGATATCCGTAAGTGTCCCCTTCTCATGGATGATCGTCTTCAATTGAATGGAACCGGTGAGCTTTACGGCCCACTGTTCCTTTGTGATCTCCTTCATTGCCGGGGCGAACATGCCATAAGACTCCTTCTTGGTATCCGGTGTGATCCATCCGTTGGCGTATTCCCACCAGGTGCCGCCATGATCGAAGGAGGCAAGGAAGTTCACGTTGTTGCTGTCACAGTTCGATGCGGCATTGAGAACCTGTTCCACTTCACAATCCTTTGTCACAAGTTCCGCGATCGTCACTCCATCCTTCAGCTTCCATACGCCATCCTTCACTTCAATCTCATCCGTGTTGTAGGTGACCGCGTCAAGGTGCTCCGTATCAAACCGGTGCAGGAACTTCACCGGACCGATGGTGCCAGCGATCGGCTGCAGCACACTCGTAAGAGACATTGAAGGAACGATGTCGGAATAGCCATATGTCCCCGGGGAAAAGAGGCTGAAGTCCACCGAAGTATCAACGCCCCGGCACACCGGAAACAGGTTCATGCCCGGAAGCGTATCGTAAACTGTGACCGTTCCATCCCAAGCACCGTTTCCTGCCAGCCCCTGTCCTGCCATGTAAGCTCTGGCATCTCCGCGTGAGATATGGCAACTGCCACCGGCCATTGAAAGCCAAACTTCAAAATTTCCAGTAAGATTCGCTGTACTGTTCCATGTAAAAAGAAGATGCAGGAGATGCGTCCCATCTGGCAGGGTTTCCACCGGAACGTAGTCCTTAACTTCCTCCCCGTTCAGGTAGTAGGTAACAGTCATGACCGCATCGGTATCTGACAGGAGGCCTTCTGCTTCCGTTTCCGTCGTATCGAGCGTCAGCTTGATCTCTGCATGGAAGTCGATGTGGGTGTCCTTTACCGTGATATAGCGGATATCGATGATCTTCGCCTTAGCTGTGTCAGCGATGTCGTAGTCCGCTGCGTTCTGGTAGTCATAGTAGCGGATGTAATCCTGATTCTCATTTGAGGACAGGATGCCCTGCAGGTTCTTATCCGTCTTAGATTTAGCTGATGCAAGTGCCGGGTCCTGTCCTACCCCCTGCATGGTGAAGGACTTATTGTAGCTGAACGTGAACTTCGTCATACAGAAGAGCTTGTCCTTATCAGCAAGCCCATCAGAAAAGCGGAATACGTCCATGAGGTCGTAGGCGGGATTTCCGATCAGCTCTGCCTTGAACGGCACATAGTCAACCTGTGACAATGCGGTCAGGATCGCGTTTCTCTGTGCATCCTTCTTCTCGTCCACACCATACTGGAGAAAGGGATCCGAGCCGATGTTGTAGGTTAGACCGTCGTCCGGATCGAGGGCATAATAAGATGTGGTCTTCCCGGCGAGGTTCACAACGGAGAGTCCGGTGTAGCGAGTTGTAAAATCAGAGAATTCACATCCTGCAAAGCGATGAGCGGTATCAAGCTCATCCACTACAACCTGATCGTAAGCCCGGACATAAATCTTTCCATCCCGGCCTGCATAGACGTTTGCAGCAATCGATACGGCGACCCATGAGACAAAGTCTCTCCAAGTTTCAATGTCGGACTCGCTGTAAAGGGAAAGCTCATCTGATCCGTTTGCCATTGCGGCGAACTCTTCACTCGTGGTGCCAAGGGAAAGACCGCAGGCCGTACAAGCCGTGAGCATCAGGTTGTAAGCCGTGCCATTGATGGAAGTGACCGAACAGTTCTTATCAAATTTGGCCATGTGATCGTAAGCCTTAATCACCACACCGGAGGCGGTATGCTTTGCGGAGTCAATCGTGAAGATGCCAAGCGGCACGTCCTCGTAGGTTCCGTCCGACAGATGCATGCCAAATACTGGTGCGATCTCCTGACCTTTCCAGCTATACCGGGCAATGTTTACGTTCATGAGCGTCACATCCAGTTCTCCGATGTAGACCTGTCCGATCTGGACAGAGGAGTCATCCGAGCACTGGTTGGTAATCGAAAAAGATCCAGAAAGAATGTTGTCATCTGTAAAGGATGCCCTGCCGACTTTTCCCGTCATCCGGAATCTCTGGACCGGCTGCTTCATGGCAGCCTTGTATTGTTCACTTACTGCGTACATGAAGCGCCTCCCTCCTTAGAATTCCTCAAGGTCAAAGCTCACCGTGTAGAGCCCATTCGTTCCCTTTGTCTTCTCCGAGTGCTCCTCGAGTCCCGGTTTAAAATTCCGCATCCGCATCTGCCGCGTCTTATAGCCTTGTGTCTTCAAATCATAGAGCTTCACCTCAATACTGTCCTTATCACGAAAAGCAGCAAACTTTGACGCCCAGCCTGCAGAACACTGAAAAGAGGCAGAGACGGACAGCTTGTCATATCTTGTGACAATGACCTGATCCGTTCCTGCTTCGGTCTGATTTACACTCTCGACCACGCTGCTACTCTCTTCCCATTTCGATGGTGGAAAGAGCTTTACATCATCAAAGTAGATTGGATATTCACTAAGCATCATCGCCCTCCTGACCGGTAATTGCTCCGCTGGGTGGCACGGACGACGATCTCATCAATCCTCTCCTGCCCGATATAAACCGGGATAATGATGTCGCCGCCACCGACACCTGCCAGAGCTCCCTGTACGATCTCTGCGAGCTTGTCTGTACCAACTACTGCTTCCTGACCGGCCTCTCCTCCGCCAAGGAGCCTGCCGCCTGCAGCGCCAAAGATCGTCGGGCTGTTTAAGATGTAGGCATCATCCATGGCTTTCCGGTACCAGTCCACAGAAAGATGCGGAACTGAAGGCGGGTCAATGGAGAGCTTGCCGCTGATGGAGAAGTGCGGGAGCTTGATCTTTGGAAGCTCCAGATGACACCCGGCAAAGAAACCCTTGATGCGGTCAAGGCCACCGCTTACGATGCTCTTTGCATTCTCGATCATGGAGGAGAATGCTCCTTTGATGTCATCGAGCTTTCCCTGTGCAGAAGACAAGGCATCCCCGAGCTTCCCGCCCGTCAACTCATTGATCTTCGAGAATCCTGCCTCCCAGATCGACTTGTAGGCATCCACTGCGGTACCAATGATGCCCTTGATCCCACCTCCATGCTGATCAACAGATGCCTGAATGGCATCCCACGCGGTGCCGGTGTTTGTTTTTACGGTGTCCCATGCGGTACTGATGGTGGTCTTTACGGTATCAAAAGCAGTTCCGGCTGTCGTCTTGATCCCATCCCATGCACCGGAGAGTATCGTGGTGATCCCGCTCCACGCTGTCGATGCAGCAGAGCTGATGGTCGACCACGTATTGCCAAGAAAATCGGAGATTCCGGTAAAGACCGTCGTTGCCGTGGTGCTGATTCCGCTCCACAGTCCGGTGAAGAAGCTGCTTATGCCGTTCCAGACAGTCTCCGTGGTGGACTGGATACCGTCCCAAAGCCCGGAGAAGAAGGTACCGAGCCCTTCCCCGATCGACTGCACACCAGAGCAGACCGTAGACCACACACCGCCGAACCACTCAGAAATTTCTCCCCAGTGCTTCACAATCTCAATGACCGCAACCACAGCAGCCACAACTGCCGCGATGATAGCGATGATCGGAAGGATTGGTACGGATACTGCCCCGATTGCCGGAATCACCGTGCCGGAGATAAAACCGACGAGTTTTCCAACGATACTCGTCACAGAGCCGACTGCAGTGACGACCTTTCCGATGCCTACAAGAACCGGACCAACCGCCGCAGCAATAAGTGCCGCTTTGACGATTGCTTCCTGCATGCACGGAGACAGGCCATCCCATGCATCCTTCAGGGCAGTCACCACATCTTTGATCTGCGTCATGGCTTCTGTGATCATAGGTGCGGATGCATCGACAATCTCTGCTCCGAGGTCCTTCAGGTTATTCATCACAACCGTCATCTGATCGAGAGGATCCAGTGTTTCATTGAACGTCTTCTCTACCGACCCGGCATAATCTCCAAGCGTGGTAGAGAGGTCGTTTAATGAGAGCTTGCCACTCTGAACTGCATTGTAAATGGCACCACCGGCGCGAGAGCCGAACAGGTCATAAGCTGCCTGCAGCTTCTCTGTATCGCTCTGGTTGCTGTTCATCGTCTTGGAGAAGTCCTTCAGAGCATCACTGAGGGACTGGCCATTCTTCGTAGCAACCTTCTGTGCCTTGGTTAGGCCGGTAAGCATCGTCGAGGTATCAAGGCCCGACATCTCGACCGCACCCATGAATCCTGCTGCCTGCTCTGCCGAAAGTCCCATTGCCTGAAACTGCCCGGCATTCTTTGCAAGATCCTGCGAGAGGGTATCCATCGATACACCGGTCGCCTGCCCGACCTGGTTTAAAGCGTCGAGAAGATTCCCGGCATCATCAGAAGACTGCCCGAAGGCATTGAGGACGGACGACACGTTGTCGACCGAGGTGGATACATCCGTTGAATTCAGTGTGGCGAACTCCACAAACTTCGTGGAAAGATCCTCGAGTGCATCGCCGGTTAGACCAAATCTCGTGTTCACCTCGCCGATAGCATCACCGGCGGTCTGGAAATCAGTCGGGATTGTCTCTGCGATAGACTTCGCCCTCTTCTGCATATCCTCAAGGGCAGCACCACTTGCACCCGTCTTCTCAGTAACGGTATCGAGAGCTTCATCGACTTCCTTCCAAGCCGCAACTGACGCTCCCGCCGCGGCAGCGACCGGAACTGTGATGCCCTTGGTGAGCCCACCTCCGACATCACTGATCTTGCCGCCGACCTCTTTCATCTTGTCGCCGGCGACCTGAAGTTGCTGGCCGGCAACGGAGCCGAACTTCTTGTACTCGTCCTCGAGTCCTTCCAGCGACTGCTTGGTAGCTTCAATCTCCCGGGTCAGTGCTTCCTGCTGCTTCTGCGTCTCCTCTGTTTGAGGCCCCGCCTTCAGCTGTGCGAGGGCTTCCTTCTCCTCGGCGAGCTTCTTCTTTGTCGCGTCAATCGCGTCGGTGAGATATTTCTGCTTCTGCGTAAGAAGATCCGCATTGCCCGGGTCCATCTTTAGGAGTTTGTTTACATCCTTAAGATTCGACTGGGTATCCCTGATCTCCTTGTTCACACCTTTCAGAGCATTGGAGAGCTTGGTAGTATCGCCGTCCAGCTCAATGGTTATGCCTTTAATACGATCTGCCATAGACTACTCCTCCCTTCATGGCATGAAAAAAGCACCGGCTATTCACAGATGCTCAATCAAAACGAATCAAAATCCTGCTGCGTTGCTACTTGCCGGTACTCGTCGTCACAGAGGTCATTCCCGGATTCAATGATCATATCCATCACGAGCCCTTCCTCTACACTGTCGAGTTCTGCAAGGGAAAAGCCCAGCTGCTTGGCACGCAGCATAAACACGGCTGTGTTTACTTCCCTTTCAGTTGGGCGGCTTCTTTTTTTGGTTTCGAAGTTGTCCTCCGCGATCCAAGATAGAGCGTGACGAATTCCTGCATATGCAGAAACAACTCTGCCCCGTCAAACTGATCCGCCCATTCGAGGAAGGCGTCCACGTTCAGGGTATTCATGTCCCGTTTCTCTGCCTGCGCGTTCATGATAAAAGCGAGTTTGTCTCCGACCGTCATATCCGTCTGGTCGTCCTCGCTGTTCTCCATCTTGTTCAAAAGAATCATCAGATCCTGATGAAATACCTGTTTATATCTGTAAGCCGTGGTCCCCGTGGCGAGAAACGGGAACTTCTTCTCTGACCCGTCAACGAGCCGGAGAGAAATTTCCTGATACATACGCTCTCCTCCTTATCACTTACTGGAACTGGATGTGGTTGTGCTCGTCGTGCTGGTCGATGCTGTGCTTGTAGATGCACTGGCCGCAGCAGGTGTGTAGACCTTGCTGTACCAATTCTGATAAGTAGCATCCGCCGTATCCGCACCAGAACGGGCTTTGACGATGTTCTTGCCAAGCGTTGCATCCTTGATGCTGGTGGCATTGATGGTCAGGCTCTCGGTCTGGACCTCAATAGAATCCTCCTTTGTGGAAGACGCCACGGAAGGTCTCGATGCCGTACAGTTGTACATGACATGACGGATCTCGTTCACATCGCCGTCAAACTCAAAGAGCAACGCAAAGTGGATCGGCTGCGCATCCGCATCCTCGATCAGAACACCGTTGCCATCCTTAATCTCTCCGAGGACGTTCTCCCGGAAGTCCTCCGGTACCATTGCTGACTCGAAGTCTCCGTTGTAGCCGCTGTTCGCATTGGTGACAAAGTACTGCACGCCGTCTGCCCAGAAGATCGTCTGGTCTCCCTGAGCGTCCAGCGAAAGAGATACAGCACCCGGCCACGCCACCGGATCCGCAAAGGTGGCCGTGCCATCCTCGGCAATCGTCGCGATGGCATAGTGTACATTTTTAAGGTTGTACTTAACCTTGTTCTTTTTACTTCCCATTTCATGCCTCCTGTTCAAAGGAATACAAGACCTCGTAGAGCTTCTCCGACTCTATCCAGGTCTCCGTCTTATCAAAGAAGATGTCGTTCTTCACGAGCAGATCTTCCAGTTTCTTTTCTGTCTCCGGATCCTTCCGATCCGTGTAGAGCTCGATGTCGATCTCTGTGATCGGGAAATACACGGTTCCATCTGCAGCGAAGTTGTCGCTGTTTGGATACCGAAAACAAATGAAGGGAGGATCTGGACCCTCTCCCTCGGCAAAATGGTCGTAGGCAAAGGGAAGTCCCAACTCCTCCAGAATTTGTATGATCTTATCCATTGCTTCCTCCCGGTCTCAGCCCTTCAGTTCCTTTTCAATCTCATCCGACAGCTTTCCGGTGATCTCTTCCTCGACCGGAGCGATATGAGGAGTGCCCTCGACTCGCCCGCCTCCACGCTTGGCATGGCCTTTTTCCAAAAGATGCGTGAGTCCATAGATCTTGTTATGAACGACCACCTCAGCCCCGATCGCTGATTCCTTCTGGACGGTAGAACGCCAGCCCTTCGCATACTTTCCAGTGCGTTTCGGTGACTTTTCCTTCAGTTCCTTTACGGCTTCCTTCCCGGCATCCTTGATCTCCTGCTTTACGATGTCGTTCACATCGTCGGCATAATCCGAGAGTGTCTTCTCGACCGTCGCCGCAAGATCATCTACCTTTACCTTCATCGCTTCACCTTCTCGCACTTGAATTTAAGACTGTTGTGCTTAAATCCCATCGGATCAATGGCGGTGACGTTATAGATCGCATCTCCCAGGCGGATCCGAATCTTTGTGGAATCGAGTCCTTCAAGGCACTTTGCATAACGGACCGTAAAGTCAATCGCATCCGTGCTGTTGGTAGTCCCGGCCTCCTGCTTTTCGGACCCTCCACTCTGAACCGGTGTCGCCCAGCAGGTGTAGAAGTCGACCCATGTATTGGCGTGGTTGCCGTACTTATCCTTCACGACCTCGTTCTTCTGGATCGTGACACGGACATTCATTGCCGCGATATTCATCTCACACCTCCATCAGAACCTCGGGTCCCGTTCTCCGAAGAGAAGGTTCCGGAGTGTGATCGTCAGTGCGTGATGATCAGCTTCTTCCCGATGCTCGTTGATGTAAGCGAGAGAATACAGCACTGCCACCGTGACAATCGGACTATCGTCTTCACCAAGACTGTCCTTCCGGAGAACCGAAGCGACTAGGCTCTCGGCGGCATCCAGTTCCTGCTGAATGATGTCGTCTTCATCGTTCGAATCGACCCGGAGATATTTCTTTGCTTCATCCAGTGAGAACATCACTGCCTCCCTTCCAGCCAGAAAGAAAGCCCAGGGCTGTGACACCCCGAGCTCTCAACATTACTTTGTTACAACTGCGGATCAGGCAGATGCGCCTGCCTTCATGATCTGCACGGCCTCCGGCAACACCAGAAGACCATCGACACGCTCCTTTGCAACGTAACCGATCATACCGTTGCCTGCGAAGAGCTCGCGAAGCTCCTGCATGGAACGAGTGCCGCGATCGCCGATGTTGTAGTAGCTGTAGTCGCCGAATGCCATCACAGGCTTTCCGGCGGCAAGCTCCGGTGCAAAGGCGCTGGTGTGAACCGCATAGCCAAGGAGTCTGTCCGGCTCTCCTGCCTGATAAGACGGCTGCCAGATGTAAGCTCCGTTGTTGTCCTTCAGCTTTCTCAGCGCCGCAAGGGTCTGGTCGTTCATGATGAATGCTGCCTTCTTACGGTAAGGGCGCTTCAGAGCATACACGAGATCCAGAACATCATCGGTGCCGAGCTTGGTCCCGGTGAGGGTCTTTGCGACGGTGCCACCGTTCGCCTCATCAAAAAGGCCGGTCGGCTTGCCCTTGCCATCGCCGTTCAGGAAGGCATCCTCCTCGGCGTTTGCAATCGCAATACCGAACTGGGTCGTGATGTAGCTTGCGAGGTCAAACATGGAGTCGTAGAGCAGCTCCTCGGTAACCTTCACTGCCACGTGCAGCTTGTGGGCATCGAGAATCTTCTGACCGAACTTTGCATCTGTAAACTGGAGAGCGCCGCCCTCTTCGATCCATGCAGCCGTAGGCTTGGCACCTGCGATGTTGATCTTGTGCTCACCGGAAGTGGTGATCTGAGTAGCAAGGCCTCTCATGATGTTCTCTTCATTCAGGACATCGATCAGTCTCGAATCCCACTCCTCCGGTACAAGGTAACCGCCATCGGCATCTACGCCCTCCTGCAGGATGTCAGATACCTGATGGAAGTTCGTGCGCATGGCGGTCAGCATATCCTTCGCATACTGATCGGAAGCGCGGCCCTTCTTGACCTTCTCACCAGTGCTGGTCGGCATGTTAGAAAGCGGAGCCGAGGTCGGCTGGTTCAGCTGTGCCTCAATGGCTGCCTGACGGTTCAGGCGGTCGATCTCTTTGGTAAGATCGGTGATCTCCTTCTCCATCCGGTCATAGGTTTCCCCATCTGCCGCAGAGAGGACACCGTTCTCTCCCCTGTGAGCCTCGAGGAAGGACTTCGCCGCCTCCCACGCTCTTGCTCTCTTTGCAATCAAATCCTGTACGTTCATATGTGTTTTCCTCCTCACATCATTGTGCGCAGCAGATTCAGGCGCTCCATGAGAGCATCCACGCTCCGGCCTTCCTCTGCTTTACTGGTTACTGCGTAGTGTTTCTTCACCTTGTTGGTGAAGTCAGCCGCCATTTGGCGACTGGAATAAAGGAATCCTGTGTGGATCAGATCCTTGTCCTTCTTCTCAGGATCCTCGGATTCCTGTGCCGGCTGATCCTCCTGTTCCTTGGATTCCTCCGGCTCTTTCTCATCCGGATCACCCTCGTCCGGCACTTTCTTTGCCTGCTCGTCTTCATGGTAAAGATCCGGGCGTTCCATCACGCGGTCTGCAAAATGAAGCTCGACCGCCTTGTTGGCGTCCATCCAGGTCTCATCATCCATGAGCTTTGAGAGCTTGTTCTTGGAAAGACCGGTCTTCTTCACGTAGGCATTCAGGATGGAATCCTTCACGGAATCCAGCATAGAGATCGCCTGCGCCAGATCATCCTTGTCGCCCATCGCCATCGTGGACGGGTTATGGATCATCAGCATCGAAACAGGCGAGACAAGTACCTCATCGCCTGCCATCGCAATCACAGAGGCTGCAGAAGCCGCAAGACCATCGATCTTCACCGTGACCTTCCCGCCGTAAGACAGGAGCATGTTGTAGATCTGTGCTGCCGCCCAGACATCGCCGCCGGGAGAGTTGATCCAGACCGTAATCGGGCCTTTCCCGGAATCGAGATCGGACTTAAAAAGAGCCGGAGTGACGTCATCGTCAAACCAGCTCTCAGAAGCGATGGTTCCGTTCAAAAACAGAGTGCGTTCCGCAAGGCCCGGATCTTCACCATCCGGTGCCTTGTTGCGCACCCACTTCCAAAACTTGTTCATGAGTTCCTCCTTCCCCTTCTGCGGGGTTTTGTATTTTGGGTATCCTCCTCCGGTTCCTGTTGCGGATCAGTCTCTTCCTGCTCAGGAGGATCCGTACCACCATTCGAACCGCTCTGCTGATAAGCTGCCCCTGCTGATTTCAAAGGCGTCATGCTGCCGTTCACGAGAAACAGGTTTCCTCCCTCTTCATCCGGGACAAGATCCATGTTCTCCAGTCGCCGCACATCATTTACGCACATAAAACCGTTACTGATGCCGGTCGCATAGCCCTGCATCCGGGAGGCGTAGTTGCCACGAAGAAGCCCATCGACATTGAACCTCGCGTAGTAGACCATCTTCTCGTCTTTGGTAAGAAGCGACCGGGAGATCGCCGACTCAATCCGGGTCAGCCAAGGCTGCAGGCTGTAGGTCACGAATTCGAGTGACTGTTCCTCGATGTTCGAAAAAGTCGCGTGCTCAAGGTCTCCTATCATATGGGGAGGCACCCGGAAGATCCGTGCAATCTCATCAATCTGGAACTTTCTCGTATCGAGGAACTGTGCCTCCTGCGGATTGATGGAGATCGGTGAATACTTCATTCCTTCCTCGAGGACGGCTACCTTCCCGGCATTCTGGCTGCCGCCGAATGCTGCCTGCCAACTATCTCTCACTTTCTCCGGATCCTTCAGGATGCCCGGATGCTCGAGGACACCGGAAGGCGCTGCTCCGTTCTCAAAGAACTTCGAGCCGTATTCCTCACACGCCATCGAAAGGCCGATCGAGTTTTTTGCCATCGCAATCGGGCTGTATCCGACAAGACCATCAAAACCTAGCCCCGGGATCTGCATCACCTCATGGGGAGAGAGCTTCACGATCGTCTCCTTCATCGTCGGTGCATCGGATCCTTTGGACCAGAGGTACTGGTAGTAGATGTGCCCGTTCTCATCGCGGTCCACGGTCATGCGGTTTGGCATCAGAGGATACAGCGCTGTGACTTCTCCCTTTCCATTCCGGATGATCTGCACAAAGCCATTACCCCACAGGAGAAGGTGTGTCATGAGGGTCTCCCAGAAGGAATAGGCTGTCATCTCTTCGTTTGGCTCGCTATGGAGAAGAAAGTACAAAGGATGATCCGTTGCCTTTACCTTGCTGCCATCCTCTTCCTTGTAGAGGTGAAGCGGCAGGCTGGCCACAGCTTCTGCAAGCACCCGGACGCAGGCATACACAGCGGTCACCTGCATGGAGCTTCGCTCCGTCACGGTCTTTCCGGAGGAGGTGTGTCCGTAGTAAGCCCGGTACACGCTCCCAGATGTCATGTCCTGCGGATCTGCTCTTGCCTTCCTTCTGTGAAATAGATCGTTAAATCCCATCGATACTTCCTCCATCAAAATGTGATCAGCCCCCGGCTGTCATAAACGCTATCTGAATGTTCCTGCCGGATACACCGATCCAACGCCATAATTGCGGCGACGATGCCGTCGATTTTTTCAGGGGATCTTGCCTTCGTAGGTTTCACATTGTCCGCGGCGTCGCGATCCACCACCACGTTCAGCGCCATCCAGCGAAGGACCGGATTGCCACCATGGATGATCTTTCCCTCCATCATCAGCTTGTAGAACTCTTTCGTAGGAGGGGACATATCCTTAAATCCCTGCCCGAAGGGAATCATTGTCATCCCATCGTCCTGCAGGTTAATGATGAGCTGGGTGGCATTCCAGCGGTCGACCGCGATCTCCTTGATGTTGTAGATCTTGTAGAGGTCGAGGATAAACTTCTCGATAAAGTTGTAGTCGATCACATTTCCTTCGGTCGCTTTCATGTATCCCTGCTTCACCCACACATCATAGGGGACTGATGCCCGGCGCACCCGGATCGGAATGGTGTCCTCCGGTACCCAAAAGAACGGAAGGCAGATGTATTTCTCTGTCTCGTCCCTTGGCGGGAACATCAGAACGAGCGCTGTGATATCACCAGTACTGGAAAGGTCGAGACCGCCATAGCACTCCCTTCCCCGGAGGCTGTCCAGATCAATCGGTTCATTTCCCTGATCAAAGACCTGCTCCGGAATGAAGGCGGTCGTACTGGATACCCACATGTTTAGCCGGAGCTGCTTAAACACCGCTTCCTCTGCCGGGTTCTCCATCGCCTCGTGGTAATGCTCCCGCACACGCTCGATAGTGATCGTCTGTCCGAGGCTTGGATTTGCCTTGTACCAGTTCTTCTCATCGTGCCAGTCTTCTCCTTCTTCCAGTCCATAGACGACAGGATAAAATGTATGATCCACTCTCTGACCGGAGAGGATCTCTTTTGCCTTCTGGTGCAACTCATAGCAGATCGAGTTCTTATCTGTACCCGCCGTTGTAATAAGGAAATACAATGGCTGTTCGCGTGCATCACCAGACCCTTGTGTGAGTACATCGAAGAGTCTTCTAGTGGGTTGCGCGTGAACCTCATCAAACACAAGCCCGGATACATTCAAGCCGTGTTTCGTTCCTACCTCTGCCGAAAGCACCTGGTAGAATCCAGCGTTTGAGTAGTTCACAATCCGCTTGCTGGCGGCCATGATCTTTGACCGCTTCAAAAGCGCCGGTGCCATGTTCACCATCTGGTGGGCGACATCAAAGACAATGGATGCCTGCTGCCGGTCTGCAGCTGCACCGTAGACTTCAGCGGATGGCTCGTTGTCTGCGTACAGGAGATACAGGGCAACTGCAGCAGCAAGCTCTGACTTTCCATTCTTCTTTCCGATTTCGATGTAAGCTGTCCGGAACTGCCGGTTCCCGTCGGGCTTCACGATCCCAAAGAGATCCCGGATGATCTGTTCCTGCCACGGAAGGAGCCAGAAACGCTTTCCGGCCCACTTGCCTTTGGTGTGTCGAAGCATCTCGATGAACTTCACCGCCCGGTCTGCTTTTGATGCATCATAATGGGACGTCGGCAGCATGAACCGGGTCGGCTGATAGTCCGTGAGCTTTGGCATATCCTCGGGACGTTCCTCCATTACGGATCACCTCCCAGGAGTTCCTCCATTTCATCACCCGGCCCTGCCTGCCCAGCATCTGCAATCAGCCTCGACCTGGAAGCTGGAGTCAGACCGAACTCGGTCGCGAACTTTCCCATCTGTTTCATATAGGTCTGGGCGATTGACACCTGCGGGACCTGCTGCCAGTATCCGGAAGGCGTTCGCACGATCGAACCGTGCTGGCTGATGAACTCCTCTGCTTCCTTCCATCTCGCGTAGGACTGACAGTAAGCCGCAAAAGCAGCCATATCGACTTCCGTAAGAACGCCGATGGCTTCCATCTTCTTTGCGAGCCTATGCCACTCCTTCCTTGCCTCTTTGTCGAGCCATTTTGGACAGGAAGGTGCTTTTCGTTCTGGCCTTGGCTCGTTCTCATTCAGTTTTCTTTTTCCCGGATTTCCTTCCAGCTCCTTGATTGCTGTTGGAGTCGGCTTTCTTCCTCTGGTCGCCATAGGGAACACCTCCTTTCTGTCCATCAAAAAAAAGACCGCCGAAGCGATCCCATCCCATGTGGTATGTATGTGTACGAGAGAAAGAGCCGCTTGGCTCCCTCCCGGAATTTGCTGTCTTGTCTTTTAATTCATGCTGTGCAGGATTGCAGCCACCGCAAGCTGTGCGTTTTCGGTCACCGGTTCAATGTCCCATCCTCTGTCGTATCTTGCGACCGGGAAATCACCGAGGCGAATCTCAAGCTTACTGATCTTGCCACCCTCGATTCCGTATTCCTCACTTGGCTCACCATATACCTTTGCGCAGTAGGTAAAAATCTGGTTTTCGATCTTGATGCTTCCTTTGTTCCACATGGCTTTGTCCTCCGTTTTCTGTGTATACCCTTTTCCTTTGACATGTACATTAATCACTCTTGAGGCACTATATAGCAAGGAGTTCTGTCGGATATATGTCACAAAGATCCATGTAAAAACTGTGTATCTTGTACGAGGAAGAGGCCCCGCTGTGGTGCATCCTCCTTTGTCTTTTTAGTTCAGGATCATCTTGAAGGCGTGGCCTTTCTCGTAGCCCTTTCCGAAGAAGTCCTTCCTGAGGTTGACCTCGACCATCTTTCCGATCGTGCAGCCTGCCTGTTTGAAAAGCCATAAGGTTTCAATCGCATCCGTTGCTCTGCAGCTGTAGGTGAATGCCTTGATGCCGTTCTCCTTCATGCAGGCGGTAAGGGCTTCTACATCCCGGTCCCAGATGATGTCGTCGAAGTTTAAAATCTCATTCTCGTTGTCTCTTGATTTCTCGTAAGCCCGGTAGATCTTGTGGGCAATGTCGCCCATCTCGTCGATCTGATCCTCGGCTGCCTTCGCGGTTTCTCTTGCGGCGTCCCTTTCCTCGGCGGTGGTGGCTGCCTTGTAGGCTTTCTTTGCTTCTTCGATGCGGTTGTAGGTTTCTTCAAAAATGTTTGTCATGGCTTTGTCCTCCTTGCTTTCGGCTTGTTTTGTTTGCCTATCCCTTTGGCATGTACATATATCACTCTGAAGCGCTGTGATAGCAAGGAGATGTAGACCATAAACTGCACAAGATTCTTGCGCGGAAACTGTGTGTTTTAGACCTCTCCCTTTAGGATGAAGTTCACGTACTCCTTCGCATGATCCATGAGGAAGATCACCAGCTCATAGTAGCCGAGGCGGTTTGCAATGCTCTGAACCATCGGTACATCGAACATGTTCGTCTCTCCGGTATCCCGGACCGCAAGGATCTGATCCCGGACGGTCTTTGTGAACTCCCCGACCAAAAGCCTGCAACGATCTGCGCCATAAGCAACGTTCAGGGAAGATCCATTGTCCCAGCGGACCAGGATCGATCCGGCATCGTCCACTCCGGTGACCGTGCCCTTGGTTCCGACTGGCGGGGCCTGCGGGTCATCCATCTTCAAAAGCTCTACACGAGTCCCTGCCGGGTAGTGCTCCCGTATCTCTTTCAGTTCTTTGTCATTCGGAAATCTCATCATCTTTACTCCTTTCCGAAGGGATACCCTTCTACCACCTTAAGCCCGCTCTGTGGCGGGTAAGGTAGCCGAAGGCTGTCTCTTCGGTTTATGCAACCCTTCCATTCCGGAAGGAGGTGTCGCCTGCAAGGTTCTTTGTCAGGATCTCCCTTGCCGTAGCGAACTCGTCGCCAATGAATCCCATCCGAAGAAGCCAGGTGCGCATCGCATATCTTGGATTCTCGTGCTGCGGTTCCTTCGGGCTAGCCGTCTTCTGGATCTTCGCTGCTGCGGAAAGGGCGAGGCAAAGCTGGATGTAGCTCTTAAGCTCTCCTGCGTGAAGGCCTCCGCGTTTGCCGTTTCCTGCGTCTGCGAACTGGAAGAGGCGAAACTCGATCGTGCCCTTGGTGAAAGTAGCGTGCAGGTTCAGCATGTGGTAGCGGCTGCTGTTGTAATGCTCGCGCCGTCCGTAGGTTGCGTGGTTCTCTTCGTACCAGATGTCGGAAAGCTCCTGCATGGTGTCCGGTTTCTTTTTGTTGAGGCGCTTCAGGAAATCCGGATCTACCGTCTGGCAGTAGCGGTCGATGCGGCTTCTGTCTAACCGGAGGGCGCTGATCAGAAGGCTCTCATGGCTTGCCATCAGGTTTGCCAGCGTCCGGAGCGTCTTGGCGTCGTGGCCATTCGCTCCGATGTGTATGTGGACTCCGCACATGTGGCTCGGGTCGCTCTTCGCACCTGCATGCCTGAGCTGCCGTACCAGTTCCTGCAGGTTTTCGATGTCCTCGTAGGTAAGGATCGGGGTCACCATCTCGCAGGATTCTTCCTCCCTTGCTGCCCGGATGCTGGCATCCCGCTGGAATTTCCATTCCCGGCCCTGTGCGTCCCAAGCGCTCCATGCCCGGTAGCCGTTCCGTCTTGCGGTGTCTTCGCATCTCCCGGTTCCGAAGAAGGCGGCAGCAACCTCGGCTGCCTTGCTTCTTGCGATCCCGTACATCTCGATCTCAACTCCGATCGTCTGCTGCTTCATGGCTTCGATTCTCTTCTCTGTATCCTTCATGGTTTTGCCTCCTTTGGCTTATGTGCTTTCCTTTTTGCATGTGTATTAATCACTCTGAAGGGCACATATATCCAGTCAATTCGAAGGTGTATTTCCCACAAAATTCAGGAGAAGAAATCGTGTATTTTAGCGTTGTTCCTGCGTGCTTTCTTTTGCTGCTTCATGCTTTGCTTTCTGCGCAGCATAGAACTTTTCAGCTTCTTCCTTGTTCCGGAAAGCAGCGTATCCGGAAAGGTTCTTCATCAGGATCTTCCGAGTGGTCTTGAACTCTGATCCGTTCATCCCAAGGCGGGTCAGCCAGATCCGGAAAGCGTACTTTTCACTGGTGTCGTCCACGTATTTGGGATAGATCCTTTTTTGCGAAATCGCCTGGCTGTTCATATGGCAGGCAAGATCCATATAAGCCCGGAGCGTATCTGAATCCGCCAGCTCTGGAAAACCGGTGAAGACGATCTTGTCCTCGGTGATCCCGACACCAATGAGATCATCACGGTGCCCGACAAGAATCTCAAGTGCCTTCTCCAGAGGAAGATCCGTCTCGTTCTTTAAGGCATTTACTAAATCAAGATCTGCTTTGAAATGGCTGGCGGTCGCTTTGTTGATAAGATCCGCCCTCTGGTAGATCAGGTTTACAAGGTTTCTGAGCGAGTTGCCGGTGTGCCCGGTAAGTGGCAGGGCAATATTCACCGCCAGCTCCTCATGTGCTTCCTCTGGCTCTGCGCTCTGGTTGTTTTCTTCTGTCTCAGGCATTTTGATCAATCCTTCCTCTGAAAGGGTGTGAAGAATGTCAGCATTGGCCTTGTCATCATCAACCGTCAGTGTTCCATCCCGCTCGACGGTCCAGTCTCCGATTTCAAATGCCATTCTCGGCGCCATCGTATAATGTGGCTTAACACCGACAAGCTCGCCAAGGCGCGACACCATAACCTTTCTATCTTCTACGTTCTTTTCGAATCTCAGCATATCCATGTCCTCCTTTGCATGAGTCCCAGCTTTTTTTGGTACTACATACATCACTCTGAAGGGCGATGATAGCAACTAGATTCGAGCAGAAAATGAAACAAATATCAGTCTTGTGGTCGCAGCATAATATCCACGTCCTCGAGGCGATTGATAACGATCGGCGCGTCCTCTCCCATGTAGGGAATTGCCCGGAGCGTGTTGTAGCAGACCCACTCGGCAGCATCCTCATAGGACCAGCCCTCTGTCTCCATCAGCCATTCGACCATTCGCTCATAGTCATAGACGGCACGACCATCATCCGTTACACCGATCAGAGCATCGTCGTAACTGTAGTTCGTGAGGAACTTTACTCCGTCATAGCCATTTTCAAGAAGTCTCTCTTCTGCATTCATGCGGTTTCCTCCTTTGGCATATCTGCAGCAGCTTCCTCAAACGTGAGCTTCTGGCCATTTCTCACCACATACACATCTTCGGTCTTGCCGCCTTCGTGCTCGATGTATCTCTTCACGATGACATCGACAAACTTCGGGTCCAATTCGATGCCTCTGCAGATCCGGTCGGTCTCGCAGCAGGCAATCAGCGTACTGCCGGAACCAAGGAACGGATCGAGCACGATACCATTCGTCATCGAGGAATTCCGAATCGGATAAGCCAAGAGCTGCACCGGTTTCATCGTCGGATGATCCTTTGATGCTTTCGGGCGATCATACTCCCAGATCGTGGTCTGCTTCCGGTCGCTGTACCACTCGTGTTTACCGCCCTGCTTCCATCCAAACAGGCACGGCTCATGCTGCCACTGGTACGGAGAACGCCCAAGAACAAGCGCGTTCTTTTTCCAGATACAGCAGCCAGACAGGTAAAAACCCGCATCGGCAAACGCCCTGCGGAAGTTCAGTCCTTCGGTATCTGCATGGAACACGTAGATCGATCCATCGTCCGCAAGGTTGTCATGCATGCAGGTGTAGGCGGCAAGCAGGAACTTGTAGAAATCCTCGTCGGCCATGTGATCATTCATAATCTTACCGGCAGTCTCCTCAACGTCTACGTTGTACGGAGGATCCGTCACGATCACGTTTGCCTTCTGACCATCCATCAGCTTCTCGTAAGAAGCAGGGTCCGTGGAATCTCCGCAGAGAACAAGATGCCGTCCCAAGTGCCAGAGGTCACCCGCCTCGGAGAAGGTCGGCTTCTTCAGTTCCTCATCAACATCAAAGCTGTCCTCCGTCACGTCTTTATCGCAGACCTTATTGAAAAGCTGCTCCATCTCCGGAGGCTCGAAACCAGTCAGCGCTGTGTTGAAGTCGGATGCCTCAAGATCTTTCAGGAGGTCGGCGAGCAGGTTGTCATCCCATGCGCCCGTGATCTTGTTAAGGGCGATATTCAGTGCTTTCTCCCGTGTCTTATCAATATCGACGACGGCGCACGGAACTTCGGTGTAGCCAAGGTCCATTGCAACGGTCAGTCGCTGATGCCCTCCGATGATTGTCATGTCTGAATTCACAACAAGCGGATCCGCAAAGCCGAACTCCTTGATCGAGTTCTTGATCTTCTCGTATTCCTTATCACCCGGCTTCAGTTTCTTTCTCGGGTTGTATGCTGCCGGCTTCAGTTCCGTCACCGGTATGTTCTTCAGGATTGGTGTTTCCATTCTCTTTCTCCTTCATTCGTTTTCTATGGCGCCAGCTGTTGTAAGCCCAGCGGCATTTATCTGAGCAGAACACCCGTGGCCTGCCCATCGGATTTCGTCCCATCGGCCTGCCGCACCACGGGCAGAACTGCTTCGCGCAGGCGTCGAGGAATTCCGAGAGGTCAGGTGTTTCAAAATCCTCATCCATCGCATCCTCCTCGCGTACTCGAAAGTCCAAACGTACTCGAAAGTCTGCGGCGCTCAGGCTGGATGTTCCGCAGCGGAATTCCAAGCCGAAACGTCCCGGTTCCGCGCACGAAAAAGCCGCAGCAAAAGCGCTTGTTTGCTTGCTTTAACTGCGGTTTGAAAAAGTTATGTGATTTTTCCAGGATCAGGCGGTCTGCCCGCTGACCCCGGGGTATCAATTTTGCGAAAATCAACGCAAGAGGGGGCGCCGGTCTCCTGTAGAAACACCTTTCAAGATTATAACCTCCCCCGCCCCACGTTTTCAGTACCGATACGTCGGATTGCTGTCCTCTCTTCCGGTCTTTTTATCGTGGCACTTCTTACACAGTGCCTGCCAGTTCGATCTGTCCCAGAAGAGCTTCGGGTCTCCTCGGTGTGGAACGATATGGTCCACAACCGTCGCAGGCGTTGCGATGCCATGTCGAAGACACTCCTCACAAAGAGGGTGGAGCGCTAAGAACTTCTTGCTCTCCCGTCTCCAGCGGCTGTTGTATCCTCGCGCTGCAGCAGTCCGATTCTCTTCCGGGTGCATCCTCTTGTGTTCCTCGCAGTACTTTTGTCCGGCGGGCACGAGATTCGGACAGCCGGGATGCCTGCAGGGAACCTTCGGTTTGTATGGCATGTCCGTCACCTCCGTTCCTGATTTCTCCCACGTAAAAAGCCCCGGAGGTTTTATCCTTCGAAGCTTCATCCTATCTTCTTCGCTGACTATACCATATCACATATAGCACCCGGACATTTGCGGACATTTCCGGCGCATTTAGATCATCGTAGGATTTTTTGGCACCTTCACATGGGACAATGCTCTGCTGTGCCATCTGCGGATAGTACGTTCATCGGCGGAAAGCTCATCGCCAATCCGCATCCAGGTGTAGTTCTTAAGATACCGGTACGTGAGAATCAACCGTTCATCCATGTTCTCGACCTGATCGATCACGGATTGGATCTCGTCTTTGAGCTTCAGGAGAAGGCAAAGCTCATCATTCACTTTCTTTTCCTTCTCCCAGATGCGATCCAGCGTTTTTACGAATGGTGCATCGTCTGGACGATTCGGATTGTAATGCTCTTCGAATCCGGGACTGCCAACAGAGGCAGCCAGCATCCTTAAATTCTCCAGTTCTTCCTGATGCAGCCGGATTCGCTGCTCCAGCCGGTAAGCCTGATTGAGATATGCCTTTGGTGTCATGCTGCCACCTTCTCTCTCAGCTTCCGGATCAGATAATCTGGATCCACATTGGTAAGAACCCCATACCAACCAGAATGGAAGAAGTGCTCCAGCTGCATGGCTTCATCCATAGCCATCCTGTTTCTTGGATTCTTCTTCAGTTTCTTAAGTGCCGACAAATAGTCCTGTGCCGCCTGTGCAACGATCGCATTGGCAAGATTCTGATACGGATCGGGACCGTAATTTTTGTTCATATGCAGCCTCCTTGAAATGCTTCATTTCTGTTCCTTGGATTGGCATATGTTTGTCATTGATTTTCTGTTGTTGACTCTGATTGGCTTATTTCAGACGAGCCTGTACCGCCCGGATCAGGTTCTCCTGTGTAGTGTTCTTCCCATCCAGCGCTTTTAACACGTCTTCATCAATCGTGTCTTTTGTCACGATGTTATGAATGGTTACGACCTCGGTCTGGCCTTGACGGTTGAGTCTCGCGTCTGTTTGCTGCCTCATCTCCAAAGACCAGCAAAGGGAGAACCAGATCAGGATATGACCGCCATGCTGGAGATTGAGTCCGTGTCCAGCAGATGCTGGAGAAATCAGAGCGACCGGGATCTTCCCTGCATTCCAATCGGCGACATCCTCCGAGGTTTTCAGGTCTCGTACCGTGATCTCCTTCTCCTTCAGGTATTCGATGATCCGACTACGATCATGCTGATACCAATAGGCAATCAGAACGTTCTGCCCGACTGCTTCTTCGATGAGGTCCGACAGCATTTCCAGTTTTCGGTCGTGGATCCGGATCACCTCATGATTCTCGTTGTAGACAGCTCCGTTAGCCATCTCCAGAAGTCTTCCGGAAAGAACCGCCGCATTGGCAGCATCCACTTCATTCCCATCAATCGTAAGGACAAGCTCTTTCTTCAATTCCTCGTAGAGTTTCTTTTCTTCCGGGCTCATCTCAACCATATGGTTAACTGTCAGGCATTTTGGCAGATCTGGCAGGAAGTCTTTTGCTTTCATGGAAACAGAGATATCTCCGATCTTCTTGTAAATGGCTTCCTCAGCACCGGGCAGCGGCACATAGTTATAAACCACTCCGGTGTAAGGATTCATACCGCCGGGCCGGAAGAACGATTCCCGGTATCTCCCAATGAACCTTCCAAGGCGCTTGCCCTGATCAATAATGGCAACCTCTCCCCAGAGATCCAGAAGCCCATTACTTGCAGGCGTTCCGGTAAGGCCCCAGATCCGTTTGATAAAGGGACGTGCTTTCCGGAGTGCCTTATAGCGCTGGCTCTTGTAATTCTTGAAAGAGCTAAGTTCATCCACCACGACGCAATCAAAGGGCCATGGGATCTTGTATCGTTCCAACCAGTCAGATAGCCATTTCACATTTTCCCGGTTAATCACATAGACGTCAGCATCTGCTCGAAGTGCCCTCACTCGTTCTTTGCAGCTGCCAATGATGACCGACATCCGTAAACCCTTGGTGTGGGTCCAGAGGTCTTTTTCTTCCGGCCAGACATCCCGGGCTACACGAAGAGGTGCAATCACCAGCGTTTTATGAACATCGAAGGAATCAAACATCAAATCCCAGATGGCAGTAAGACTGATGATCGTTTTCCCGAGGCCCATCTGAAGGATCAGCATCGCCTCCGGATGGTTCTCAACAAACTCCACACAGTAATCTTGATAGTCATGCAAGTCGGATCTTTTTAATTCCATCGTTGCCTCTTCCATCATCTGTCTCCTTCCTGTATCGCAGTAATGATGTCCGGTATCTCCTTTGGATCATCCAGAACGAATACCAGAAAGCCAAGTACTTTGAGCCTTGCATGTCTTCGGATCTGCAGCTTTCTCGGTTTCTGGCCCGGGGCTTTCACCTCAACAAAAGCGATGCGTCCTCCGGGCATCAGAACGATCCGATCCGGCATCCCATTGAGTCCCGGAGAGATAAACTTCGGACACCATCCGCCTGCTTTTCTTACGGCTGTGACAAGACTTTGCTCGATTTGCTTTTCAGCCATTTGGCATACTCCTTCCACGCCTCTTCAAAGGCATCAATGCATCCGCTGCAGGCACCGCAGTCGTAAAGATAATTCAGAATCGAATCATGCCAACCGCTAAGTTTGACTGTGCCGTTTCTTGGAAACCGATCCCTGTCTTCCCTCATGTCCTTGGCGAGATCACCCATTGGTGAATCCTCTTTGATGTGCTTCCGAACCATGTATGTGTAAAATGTCATGCTTTTTCTCCTTCCATTTCTTCTCCTGCTTATCCATCACGAATGATGTCTGGCAAAAAAATCAGAGGGTGTAGATTGTGAAGATACCCTATATACCCTTTTCTAATATCAATTATTTTTTTTTCGCTATTACGTCATAGTGGGTTAGGTATCTGCACCATCTACACCCTTTGCCAGAAGCCCAGTGTTTATCGGCATTTCCAGACCCTCTCGTCATTTTGCCAATCTACACCGCACTGCACCGACCTACACCTTTTTCAGTCCATGAAGTCCGTTTTCAGACGAATTCCACGAATCAGCACGCCCTTCTTGGTACGCTTACTCGTGATGCCACGGTTCTTCAGCTCTGCATAAAACTCAGCTTTGTTCCGGATGAACTCTCCGACGCGGTCACAATACGTCCGATACGTGTCATACAGTTCTCCGGATTTTTCTGTGAAGGCATCACCAAGCTCACAGCATTCATCCATGAAATGAGACATCCAGTCGTTCTCTGCCTTGTATTCATCAATAGCCTTCTGAACGACACCTGGTCGCTTCAGGTGGAAACCGGCAGCGATCACCTTCTCGGCGCCTTCAATTACCCAGGAAAGAATCGCGGGCCCGGCGTTTTTAACAAGCACATCGGCATAATTCTTTACATCACTCTTGCCCGTAAACTTGGCATGGAAAGGCAGCACAATGAGTCTCCGCCAGGTTCCATCATCGGTTGCACCGACTCTTGGCAGGTGATTGGTATAAAGAACCACCGTATGAGAGGGAATAAACTCTCCCGGGTCCTTGAACTTCTTCTCGCCCTGAATCGGATCGGTTGATGTGATCTGCTTCAGAATAGAAGTAGAAAGCCTCTGTCCTTCTTCCAGCTCTGCCGCAATCGCCAGACGCTTGCCTTTCAGTTCTGTGATCTCCCACTTCGTGTTCCGGCGTACGCCAACAGTCAGAGTGTCCGCAGAGATAGACCCGGCATAACTTCCAAGGACATGCGCGATGCTGTTGAAGAACGTACTTTTTCCATTCTTTCCACCACCAACGGCAATGTAGAGTGCTTCGATATATACGTGTCCGATTGCAGCAAGTCCCATGACCATCTGCACATAGTCGATCAGTTCCTGATCACCGAGAAAGGTCTTCTGCAGGGTATCCTCCCAGAGATCTTTTCCTTTCTCTCCCGGATCGCAAAGCGTCACCTTTGTAAGGTAATCGCCAGCTTTATGTTCACGACGTCCGGCAAGGCCATGACGCAGATCATAGGTGGCTCCCGGTGTGTTCAGAAGATAGGGATCATGATCCAAGTCCTCATACTTCACATGCACCATGGGCTGAGCCGCCTGCATGGCAGAGTTGACGTATCGCATGTTTCTCCGCTGCATCACAAAAGTGTGGTAGTTCCGTGCACGTATATGGGCATTCAAAAGTTCCAGCAGATTTCCACTCAGGTCCTTAGCCGCCTTCTTGGTATTACCGATCAAATCTTCCGAAACACCAGCATTCAAAAGTGCCTGCTTTGTCTGGAACATTAAAAGCTCTGCATCGGCAAGCTGAAGGTCCAGGAATTCTTCCGTGGCTCCAACCGCCGCAGAAACCGATGTTTCCCAGACCGTTCCGTCGTAGCAGAGAAATCCTGTCTGCTCGCAAAACCGCAGAACATCACCGTACTCATTGGAGAGAACCTTCGCCTGCCCGATGTCCGAGTAGTCCTCCGGCTCAAGGCTTCCTGCAGGTCCTTTGGGTAACGCAGAGTTGTACTTTTCCGGAGGGATGTATCCCGGCTGGCTTGCCACCTTCTTCTCCCACTTCTTTGCAGAATTCCAGATCTTGCCAAGCTCCTCATCCGAAAGCGGAGGATTGCACTTGGCTGCCTCTTCCAAAAAGATCGCGTGCGCTGCGTCACTGTGCCCGTACCGCTTGACCACCTTCCCGGCAAACCGGCTCATGGTCGCATTTCGCTTGCCGGCAGGAATCTCGTCAGCGGCTCTTGCCATAGAGTCCTCTGCTTCCATAAATTCCTCGATTGTCTTACCGCCTTCATGCCAGATGACCTTTGGAGAATTGGATCCAAAAACAAATCTCCCAGCATCGAGCGCATTGTCGTCAAAGAACGGGTAGCGTTCCTGCACCGCATGTTTTAGAGCGGTATAGACCTGCGGATCCGTGTACTCCCGGGTCCGCATATAAATATGAAACCTGGGCCGCGCACTCTTTTCATCCTTCGGCAGGTTGTTGTGACGACTCTCGGTGATGCCAAAATCCACATCCGCAAGTTCGTCAGCCAGTGCCTCCGGCTTGATCCAATCCTTCGGATCATCGGAGTGGTCATTGTCGCAGTCCATGACGATACAGTCCGCCGAGAGGAAGTTATCATTGCTGCGGTAGCTATTCTTGCATTTGGCACAGACATGATCTTTGGAGACCGCCGCCCGGAGGGATTCCTCCGAGCTTACAGCCACCTCATTGGGATACCTGCAGTTTTTCGCATTGCCCGTGCAGGCTGCGGTGTAAAGATGCATCTTAATCATTGATCTCAAGGGCCTCCTCTTCCAGAACCTTGGTGGCGAACTTCAGGGCCTTAATGAGGCAACGCAGATCATCATCACCAATGGCTGTGATCGAGACGCCGTAGCCTTCTCCATCCTCGTCTTTGTGGATACGGAAGAGTCCGTAGCCTACCGGATTGAAGATTTCAATCATGGTTCTCGTATCGTCGTCCTCGCCATCTATCGTTCCGCTGGTTCCGGCGAACACCTTATAGAACGAGTCACCGTCCATCACCTCTCTGCTGTAGAGCGGAATCAGATGCGTGCGATCCGTCTTCTCGCTGGTTACTGTCAGAATATCTTCCTTTACTTCGTACATATCAATTTCTCCTCTGCGATATAACGCGTCTTCATGCCCTTTGACCGGGCGTAGCTGATTTCTTTTTCCATTCCTTCTGTGATTCTGTCTCCAAAGACCCAGAGCTCTGCGCACTTGGAGAGGATCGCAATGTCCATGAACAGCGCAAGATCTCTCTCGTCCTCCGTCATGTACTGCGGAAGCAAAAGATGCGGAGCAATAGGAATCATCCCTTGGTCCACAGCGTAGCGGCTGTATCTCCTTGCCCTCTCTGTGTTGCCCTCGATGTCCCCGGAATATGGTGAGCAGACATAGACCATCGGTCTGTATCTGCTTTTTGATGCCCTGCGGATTGCTTCCCCGGCTGTCGGGTCTTTATAGCCTTCCGCATTTCTCATTTCATTCATACGTCACCACCTCGCCTTCGTTCAAAATCAGGCTTTCTGCCCTCTACCCCTCTACGGACACGACGAGGCTTTTTTTGTGTGACTCAACAGAAAAAATTAGAAAAATCCGGATTGCTTCCTTATTTATGTGTGGAAAGCAACCCGGAACTTTTTTCTTTTCTGAACACAAAATCGCCTTCCTTGTGTCCGTTACAGATTGCAAGGGCAAGCGTGGTTAGAACTTCAAAAAAATTTTCTGAACTGAACACAAAAAGCCCTGGCTCGTGTCCGTATCGGACTGAAGGAAATAGCCAAAAGCTGACAAGGAGGGTGAGCATGCACAGAGCACGAGCGAGGCCCGGGCTCACCGGGTAAGAATTGAACCAGATGACAAGAAAGGAACAAAGCATATGGCAAAGAAGAAAGACATGGCTCTTCTGATTGAAGGGCTCCGCAGAATCGGCAGCGACTTCACTGCTCTCGCGGATGAACTGGAAGATAAACCTTCTGTTAATGATGAAGTGAAACCTGCTATTTCGGCAGAAACGACCAAAGAATCCATTTCCGAGGAAGCTCCGAAGCAGGAACCGGTTCAGAATGTTCCTACTACGAAAGAAGCTCCTGCAGAACCGGCTGCACCAGTATATGAGATGTCGGACGTCCGTAGGATCCTCGCTGACAAGTCCCGCAAGGGATACACCGACAAGGTAAAAGCAATCCTCGAGGCGCATGGAGTTAAAAAGCTCAGTGCCCTTCCGGAGAGCGAGTATGCCGCTGTCGTAAAGGAAGCGGAGGCATTGGATGGCTAAGCATGCATACCTCTCTGCTTCCTCAAGTGCACGCTGGATTGCCTGCACTCCTTCCGCTGAGCTTTGTGCAAGGATGCCGGATGAGTCCAGTCCCTATGCAGATCAGGGAACCGATGCACACAGTCTCTGTGAACACCTCTTATTAAAAGCACTCGGAAGAAAGACGCGAGACCCCACAGAAGATCTTACCTTCTACGATTCAGAGATGCAGTCCGCAGCAGAAGGCTACCGGGACTTCATCATGGAGCAGGTGGAAGAAGCCAAGAAGCTCTGCCCGGATCCCTTTGTGGCGGTCGAGCAGCGGCTCAACTTCTCCCGCTGGGTGCCGGAGGGCTTCGGTACCGGTGACTGTGTCATCGTCGCGGATGGACTGATTCACATCTGCGATTTCAAGTATGGCGTCGGTGTAGTCGTGAGCGCGGAGAAGAATACACAGCTCATGTGCTATGCGCTTGGTGCCTACGATGCCTTCGGTGATCTGTATGACATCCAGACCGTGAAGCTCTCCATCTTTCAGCCAAGACGTGAGCACGTCGAAACCTATGAGATGTCTCTCTCGGATCTTCTGACCTGGGCTGACACCGTGCTGGTTCCGGCAGCCAAACTTGCCTACACCGGTGAGGGAGACTTCCATGCAGGGCCGCATTGTCAGTTCTGCAAGGTAAAGGCAACCTGCCGGGAGCGTGCCGCTTACAACATGGAGCTTGCAAAGTTTGAGTTCAGCGATCCGGATCTTCTCTCTGATGAAGAGATCGCCGAGATCCTGGCAAAAGCTGACCATCTCGTCTCATGGGCAGGTGACGTGAAGGACTACGCACTGGAGCAGGCGCTGGCAGGAAAACACTACGACGGATTCAAGGTCGTGGAGGGTCGAAGCACGAGAAAGTACAGCGATGAAGGCAAGGTTGCCGAAGTCGTGGAGGCTGCTGGCTTCGATCCTTATGAAAAGAAGCTCAAAGGCATCACAGCGATGACCTCTGAGCTTGGGAAGAAAAAGTTCAACGAACTTCTGAGCGGTCTGATCTACAAGCCGCCCGGAAAACCGGTATTGGTCTGTGACAGCGATAAGCGTCCGGAATACCATACCGCGATTAATGATTTCAAAGACAACGAATAAATGGAGGAAAAAATATTATGTCTATGAAGAATCCCATGAAAGTCATTACTGGCAAGAATACTCGTTTCAGCTATCTCAATGTAAACGAGCCGAAGTCGATCAACGGAGGTGCTGCGAAATACTCGGTATCTCTCATCATCCCGAAGTCCGATACCATCACCATCCAGAAGATTAAAGCAGCAATCAAGGCAGCCTATGAGGATGGTCAGGCAAAGCTCCGTGGGAACGGCAAGTCCGTACCGGCTCTTGATACCCTGAAGATTCCGCTGCGTGACGGTGACAAGGAACGTCCGGATGATGAAGCCTATGCGAATGCCTACTTTGTGAACGCCAACAGCTCCAATAAACCTGGCGTTGTGGATTCGAACAACAATATCATCCTTGATACTTCAGAGCTCTACTCCGGGATCTATGGAAGAGCATCCATCAATTTCTACGCCTTCAACTCGAATGGCAACAAGGGAATTGCCTGCGGTCTGAACGCTTTGCAGAAGCTCCGCGATGGTGATCCGCTTGGCGGACATGTCAATGCAGAGACCGAATTCGCTGGACTGGACGACGACGATGATGACTTCCTGTCCTAATGACAAATCAAACAAAGAGTAAATGATTGACAACCAACTGCAGCAGGCAGGCAATCTGTCTGCTGCAAATATGGAGGTGACAATATGAGTATGTTTTATGATCTGATGAACAGTATGGTGCGAGGAACGATCTATGGTGCCTGCTTAGTTATCAATGGCTATGGCATCTTCCTCTTATTCCGCTTTCTTTTCAAAAAGTGCAGACAGCTTCTCGAAGGCTTGAAATCAAAGAAGACCGACTGACAATACTGTCTTAGAAACAAGTTTGAGCCTCGGTACCCCACCGGGGCTCCTTTCAGAATAAGGAGATCAAACATGGACAAGATAAGAAAACTCTCGATCGATCTTGAAACATACAGTCCCGAGGATCTGAAGAAATGTGGTGTATATCGTTACTCGGAAAGTCCGGAATTTGCGATCCTGCTGTTTGGCGTTTCTGTAAATGACAGTCCGGTAACGGTCTACGACATCGCCTCTGACGAGGAACCGCCGGATGAGATCCTCGAAGCTCTGACGGATAACAGCGTGGAAAAGTGGGCATACAATGCTTCCTTTGAGCGCGTCTGTTTATCGGTCTGGCTGCGCAGACATCACCCGGGATTCTTCAAAGGCTACGGAGCGCCAGACGATTCCGTCAAGGGATACCTGGATCCAACCGACTGGAAGTGCTCCCGGATCTGGGGAGCCTACAATGGCCTGCCCCTCTCTCTTGAGATGATCGGCACAGTCCTTGGATTTGAACAGCAGAAGCTGAAGGAAGGCAAAGACCTGATCCGCTACTTCTGCTCTCCCTGTAAGCCGACAAAAGTAAATGGAGGCAGGACCAGAAACCTTCCTTCTGATGCACCTGACAAATGGGCTCTTTTCAAGAAATACAACCAGCGTGATGTTGAAGTGGAAATGCAGATCCAGCACCGCCTCCGGAACTATCCGGTTCCGGACTCTGTATGGGATGAATACCACATTGATCAGACGATCAATGACCGAGGCATCCTTTGTGATACTGCTGTCGTGGAAAATGCCATCAAGATCGATGCGCTGACAAAAGCCGATCTGATGCAAAAGCTCCAGCGGCTGACCGGTCTTGAGAACCCGAACTCTGTAGCCCAGATGAAAGATTGGCTCGCTCGTCAGGGCGTGGCAATCGAGTCTCTTGGGAAGAAGGCAGTGGCGGCTTTATTGCAGAAGGATCTCCCGGAGAACGTCAGAAGCGTTCTGGGACTTCGTCAGATGCTGGCAAAAAGCTCCGTGAAGAAGTATCAGGCGATGCAAACTGCCATGTGCCTTGATCACCGCTGCCGCGGAATGTTCCAGTTCTATGGTGCCAATCGCTCTGGCCGATTTGCCGGGCGGATCGTTCAATTGCAAAATCTTCCCCAGAATCACCTTCCAGATCTTGAACAGGCAAGAGATCTTGTCCGGCAGAATAACTATGCTGCACTTGAAATGCTCTATGACAATGTGCCGCAGGTTCTCTCCGAGCTGATCCGTACTGCTTTCATTCCAAAGCCGGGGATGAAGTTTGTCGTTTCCGACTACTCTTCCATCGAGGCACGGGTCCTTGCCTACCTTGCCGGGGAGACGCATACGATCGAGTCCTTTGCCAGGGGCGAAGACCTGTACTGTGCAACGGCATCCGCCATGTTTCATAAACCGGTCGTGAAGCATGGCATCAATGGCGAGCTCCGACAAAAGGGTAAGATCGCGACGCTGGCCTGTGGATATGGCGGCAGCGTCGGTGCTCTTAAAGCAATGGGCGCTCTTGACATGGGCCTGAAAGAAGAAGAGCTGCAGCCGATCGTCACAGCATGGCGGGAAGCAAATCCACACATCGTGAAATACTGGTGGAATGTCGATGCAGCAGTCATGAAGGCAGTGAGACTTCATCTTCCATCCCAGGTCGGATCTGTCTATATCTACTACCAGTCCGGAATGTTGTTTATCAAGCTGCCGTCCGGCAGACGTCTCTCTTATGTTCAGCCACGGATCGGCCAGAATCAGTTCGGGAACGACTGTGTCACCTACATGGGAATCGATCAGCAGCATTGGTCCCGGATTGAAAGCTACGGTCCGAAGTTCGTCGAGAACATCGTTCAGGGTGTAGCCCGGGACATTCTGTGCTTTGCCATGAAGAACCTCCGAGATCGCTTCATCGTCGGTCATGTTCATGATGAGCTCATCATCGAAGTTTCAAAGGATACCAACATACAGGAGATCTGCGATATCATGGGACAGACACCCGATTGGATGCCGGGCCTGCTACTGCGGGCAGACGGTTATGAATGCATGTTTTATCAGAAAGATTGAAAAGTTCCGGCATACTTCTTTGAATACCGTGTTATTATTGGCAAATGCAAGTTTTCGCAAGAAACGCATGCCACATCTATTATGGCCTCATCTTTGATACAATGCCCGTATGTGCTTTTAGCCCGGAAACCATGCTGTTTCTGGGCTTTTCTGCGTTTCAGGGCGTTGAGCGGGAGCGCGTCTGTGGCACTGTACTGATATGTTGCTGTGGCTTCTGTAGTCAAAAGCGACCCCTCAATCTGCAATCGTTAAAAAGCATGGCATCGCTGAAAGGTTTAATCGACGCTGTCGGTGTATCCGAAATGGTCTCTGATCTTCTGATGCGTCGTCTTATCATTAAGCATGTAGGCTACAAGCGGGACTGTCGTCATTCCCTTCTCCCAGTAGCCGTCATTAATATCCGTCACATATTTCTTCCATGCAACTCCGATAAATACTTCCTTGTTGGGATCGAGTTTCTCCTTGGATTCCTCGGATTCCCACGGCGCATCTGCAACAGGAGTTGAAGTGCCATCGACCATTACTTTGAAGTTCTTCATCGGCACAGCGGTTGATGTGCATTCGCCAATACCCACAAAGCCATATCCGGCGATATGGCAATAAACTGTATCTCCGACTTGAACGTTATAAATAGATTTCCCGCTGCCGCCAAGGTTCGCGGACAGGAATCCGTATTTCAGCGCGTCTGGCCAGCTTCTTTCTGCATAGCCGACTGTAAATTCACGGCCCTTCTCGTTCTTGAAGAAGTCCTTCTCATCGTCATCGGCCCATCCACCAGCGATTTCCTTAATGGCGTCCGGATTCCAGATGTCACTTGCCATTCTCAGATAGATCTCAGCCCGGTCTGCGATGCTTTGCTTACTGAAGTCAGGAATCGCATGAAAGCCGTACTCGTTAACGACCGTGAGGAATTTCGGATTGTTCGTGTAAGCCGTGTCGTTCAACGCCTGAGCAAGGATGTTGTCACCCGCGTACTTCTGGACCTTCTCGGAGTATTTCATTGCCTGATAGCTTCTATTCTTATCTCGGGTGAGCAGGATCAGGTTTCCGATCTGATTCCGGGTGGATTCGAAATCCTCGTAGTCGGTGAAGCTGTCCTCGTAGTCCTCGTACTTGTCCGGAAGGATATGCTCAATATCGTAAGTGTTCCCCTGACGCTTGCGGTCAACGTACTCCTCGAAATGCGACGGATTGCCCATCAGCACATTCACATAGGAAGTGAAGCGCGCGAGGATATGAAGCATGTAACGTCCGGAGAACCGGTTCAGACTGAACCTGGTGATTCCCTCGACGGTCACGTCCATACGGCGGAGTGTACGGACATAGACCATGCCGATCGTCTTACAGTCCTCATCGCGGATATCCTGCATCACATGAAACAGCAAATACTTATTCGTGTTCCAGTTAACCTTCTTGAAATTCAGGATTCGGATGGTTGCAAAGTCGTCCACAAACTTTGCGGTCATCTGTATTTTCTTCTTTACGATGTCGTCCGTGTCGTCATTTTTAATGGCAGCGATGGCAAGCATGGTCTGGTAGCTTAGATCGCGGTTTGCATTGTAAAAGACCTCTTCATATCCGGGCGTCAACTTGCTGCCATAGCATTTCATCAGAAGATAGATATCAGTGACACGGGTCATTTCAGTGAGAACAAATTCCTTGTAGTCCTTCGGCTTTACAAGGCCCATCGCCGTCCGGGCGTTGTTCCGTACCCAGGTATGGAACTTGTCGCCGAGAAGTTCGTAGTCCTCATCTTTAGCGCCGCGCTTGGTGTCTCGCATGGAATTGGCGTATTTTGCGCGAAGCCAGATAGAGATGAATTCAACGTCCTGCGTATTCACCACGCCGCTCGTATCGTAAGACGAGGCGTTCTTGATACGGTTGATGTTGTCCTGCCACTTCTGATTTACCTCAATGCGGTCAGCTTCTGCAACCTGCTGGATGATGTAAGCCTTCATCATCTCGGCGCTGTTCAAACTCAGGCCTCGGTCATTCATTGTCAGGAAAATCGTGTGTGCTTCGTCGTCAGATGGTGTGTCGATCTCCAGAAGGAGGACCTTCTCTATCAGCCAGTTAATAAAGTAAGGAAGCGCTTCTCCCTTCAGCTCGTCAGGGAAGATGTCCTCTATGTCCTGGTACCGGTCAAGCATATTCTGTGAGCTCTCATTCACTGGCACATAGGTTTCGTCTTTTTGCAATAGAGCCTGCATGCAAGTTCCGCGGTCAGCCACATCGATATTGAAGCTCTTCTTACTGAAGGCCTTTGAATAGATCATGTCATCCAGCGGGACAAGGAGATCCTCATCCTTGACAGTTTCTTTTTGCAGGTTGTTCAGATAGATGATGAGAAGTGTTAGCGAGGTCAGACGCTGCTGGCCATCAATGATTTTCTTTACGGAACCGCCAGTACAGATAATGCATCCCATATAGTAAAAGCCATAGTTCATGACTTCTTCCGGCGTATCATGATCATCCGGATCATAAAATTCCTCAAAGGTGCCCTGGAAGTCGGCGAGCATCTGCTCGATCTGCTTCCGCCCCCACCGGTATTCCCGCTGAAAATAATCGACGGTGTATTTGCGACCACTCAGAATTGTTTTGAGCGTGTCTGTTTTGTCAATTTTTTGCATTTATGCCTGCCCTCCTGATTCTCCTTCTGGCCCAAACATTTCTGGCATATTCAATAAGATCATATTTGCCTGTTCTCGAACATTCTGATTTTTGCATTCCAAAAGATCTCGACTAAGAAGTAGTTTTGATTCGCTTTCCTGCAGTATGTACTTATCTCTGTGTTCTCGTATGTAAGTTGCGTTTTCACGGGTGAAACCAATGCGCTGCAGGAGAATCGTCTCAGGCTTTGTAGTTCCGTATTCCACATATTCATACCAGTTGTTGTCAAATTCCGTGATGCCATAAATCTTCTTATATTCATTGGAGAAGCGCAGAAAATAATTCGACAAGCTAAAGAGGATTATGTTGTCAATAACTTCCAGCGTATCTGCAAAGAGAATATTTCGGAATTCCACGTTGTCTTTGTAAACCGTTGTCTGCGTTTTGTTAATCCAGAAATTAGCTGGATGCTGCACATGGTGACGAATGCCTTGTCTCATAATGTTGCTCAGACCTAATCCAGACATCCACTGGATTAGTATGACTGCATACCAGCGCAGCTTCTTATGCACGCCATCCGTGACTTTACCGAGCGTAGAATACTCGTATTTCTCCCATTTGAATATCTTGCATAGCTTCTCAAGGAACCCAACTACTTCATCATAATCAAATTCTCCATTTACTGCTTTCGGGTATTCGAGGCCATTTCGTATCGCAATGATAAGGTTCCGTGTCTGGTCCGCTGACACGTTGATATCATCGTCTGGAAGAGCGATCGGGTCTTCGAATTTCTGCTTAATAAGAGCAGCATCATCTTTGCTGATCAAATCAGAGAAAGACTGACGAACAAGACTGTTATTATCCGTCATGATGTCGCGAAGAAGAATCAGGCCGAACTTTCTCATCATGATATACGATTCTTCAGACTGAGTCTTGCTCCTCTTTACAAGCTCAATATTTCCCTCTTTGAGGGCTTCTACAATATATTTTCTTTCCGGGTTAGTAAGTGTCTTAGGCCCGGCATCGATAGAAAGCGTCTGTTCCGGCACCGGTTCTTTTAGCATCTTTACATATTCGGTCTCAGGGAGCTTTTCATCCTGAGATGACACAAATATCACATTCCCATAAAGGTTATATTCAATTCGCCCGACACGACCGATGAGATTCCTGAAGTCAACAGGAGTCATACGAGACCGGAATATCTTGTTATCTGTTATGAACAGATTATCCGCTGGCAGATTAACACCCTCAAGCAGCGTACTGGTACAGAACATAGTCGTGATCTTGCCCTTACGGAACATGTCCTCGATCCTCATCCGTATTGCCGCGGGCAAGTAGCCAATATGATAGGCGATGCCTTTTTTGATAATCTTGGCAAGATAGTAGTCTCCATGCACTTCGTTTGCGATGTCTCTTGAAAGGGCTGCCAAGTCATCGTCATCCAATTCATCGAGATACTGAGACAAATCGAGAGCGGCTTCTACTGCTCGCGTCTTCCCGTTAAAATAGACGATCGTCTGTCGCATAGCATCTTCCGGCAGATCATCATTCCGGCGTTCAATCTTGAGAAGGAAATGCGTCAGCGTCGCCTTGTTCTGTGGAATGCTTGTTATATGCATTTCCTTCTCGGTATGTTCGTTATAAACAGAAATCTCACGATTCTGTAGATCCAGAAGGAACTTTACTTGCGTTACGGGTGAAAATTCTGTTCTAAACCTTTTGTCTCCATGCTCACTGATATCCGTCAGAAGTCTCAAATAGACTTCTGGATTCGGGACATTCGGAGAAGCAAAAATGAAGTGCGGCGGATTGTCTCGGTTCTTAAGCATATCGATGGTCTTGTAATAGAACGGGCCACGACTGTTCTTGCCGGACATCTTATGCGCCTCATCCACGAAAAGATAGTCAATCTGAATATCGGGTTTTCCAATAAGCAGATACAGAAGTCGTTCCGGCGTCAAAACAAGGATGAAGTTGTGTTTCCCCTCGAGAGCAATGTCGCTTGCAGCATTGACGACCTTGTAGTTTTTCTCCTCCAGAAGATCCTTTAGATCCTCCTTGATGATCTTCTGAGAAGTTTCGTTGATCAGCGCCTTGGTCGGAACAATAATCGCAAAGTTCAACTTAGCGCCGTTTGCCACTTGCTCCTTGACGAACATCCTCATCAGGAAGGATTTTCCCATTGACGTTGGTGCCGAGTAACTGAAATAGGAATCCTGCAGGTGATCATAAGCCTGTTTCTGTGCGCCAAAGAACCGCAGGTTCGGTGCTGCCGGAATTCTAAGATAGTCCTTCTTGTAATCCGAGAAAATTCGATTCAAGACAAATGGGTCCTCGAAGTTGGCATCAAGAAGCGAAGTCCCTCTTGCATTATCTGTATTCGCAAAAACCGATCCAGCCACAACTCGGATTTCATCGTTCTTTGGATATAGTGCATTTAAGAGGACGACGATTTCCTGAGCCCACATCTTATGCTGTTCAGCTTTATCTGCGCTGTTTGATTTAGAAAGCAGGTCCGCGAAACGCAGCGCATCATGGATATTTACGTTCCGATATTCTAGCTGCGTGTGAAGCGTTTTATTGGCATAGTTAAACAGAATGTCTTCATAAAGGCAGTTGAGGTATTTGTTTTCTTCTATGTCTGCGAAGATTGCATCTCCGAGTCTGATTCTTTTTTTACTCATACAACCACACCTCCGCTTCACATCAGCAGGTTTTCCATAATCTGCTTTTTATCCAGCTTTGCATCGTTGAAAGGCACGATGTAAAAGTAAAAAGAATGTGTATCAAGACCAAGCGTCTTTATTTTGTTCGCAATATACGCGGCATGGTTCTTAATGTCAGTATCCATCTTAGTCCCCAGGTCCTTGAGGAATTCCGGCGTAGACCTTGTATGCGGATCAAGGCCAAGAGAATATCCAAGAAAGACACCGTAAGCCCGGTCGTTCGCAACAGGAGCCCCTGGTTCAGGAATAATGATGCTTTTCAGTTTATCCACGACATTCTCATCAAAAGAATCGTTCAGAGAGCGATTGTCGACAAACTGGATTCCGTTCCCGTTTTCATTTTCAATACGCACTATGGCATCAAAGGCACTGTCTATTGCATCCGCAATATCGCCCTCGATGTCTGAGGTTCCAAACACTGTCTGGTAGTAGGACATGCCGGTATCATCGCCAAGATCAAGGAGATGGACACTATCGCAGGCCGTGCCAAATGGAGTTGTTCCAGCATTCAGCTCAACTTTGCTGAATATCTTCGGAGCATTGAGCTTTTCCTCGAGAAAAGCATATAGGAGAATCTCTCCGAGCTCGTTTCCGGTTCCTTTCTGGTTTGCTGCTCCGTTGCGCTTCATTACCCGGAGTGCCTTGTTCCCTATGCTGCGAGGGTTGCCGACACCTGGTTGTGACAGCTTCTCTATCTGGGCACGAGAGAAAACATACTCACTGATAATGTCCGTCAAATAATCTTCAAGGCTCGTGTACACAAAGGCATTATTGCTGACCTGCAGTCGAAAAAGGCGCAGTTGTTCCGGGTTCCGCAATCCAAGCGTTTCATTGTGCATTACTTCCGTGAAGACGGAATCCATGCTCACATCGGGTAATGATCTGCTGATAGGATTTCCCATATGGTCTGTGCCTCCTTTCCACCTATTCACTCGTCTTCGTATTTCTTGAAGTTCTCAGCCTGCTCCATGACCTTCTCGAAGACTTCCTCATCCCATTCTGGCGGGTATCCATTTTTATAAAGAAGTACAGTCAAGTCCATGTTAAGCTGGTTCTTGATGTCATCGCGTGTTGACCAGTCGGCAAACTGTGCTTTATCGTCAACAAGCTCCTTGATCTTTTTAGCCAGCACGATGCATTTATCGTCCGCGTACGGGAAACCGTGGTCATCGCGAACTTTTACAAGGATGTCATAGAACGCCTTCTCCTCGAATGTAATACCCATCTTAGAGAAAGAGTCCTGATCCTCCTTCAAATCCTTCATTATGTTGATGAGCTGATCAGAAAGATCATTGACGAAATCAGCGACCACCTCGCTCGTGAATACGAGTTTGTCGCGACTGTTATAAGCATCGACCACCTGCCTCAAGCGCTCGTCAAATTCGATTGCCTTTACCTTGTTCGTCCGGCCATAAGCTGTGATTGCTTTCTTCAGAAGTTTCAGAAGCGCATTGAACTTGGTAATAGGCAGCTTGACCTTATTCAGTTCATCTACGAACTCATCACAAAACAGATCGACTGATTTATGCTCGTCAACGATATTTTCGATACCGGTACAGGTGATGGCGTCACGTACCATGCCTTCAACGACGATGTTCATGACTTCTGCATCCGGCGCATCTCCTTTTGTCTGCTTGTAGATGATGGATCGGATCGCAAGGTAGAACTGCGCCGTAGCCGTTTCCTCGTCAGTCAGTTCGCCGGATGGGAAACATATCTGGTATGCGCTCTTGAGCCTTCGGGAAAGTCCCATGAAGCGCGTCTGCATATCTTTGCTGGTCTGCACGTATTCCGCAGCGGCATTCAGGCAGTTCAGTCGCTCCAGCGGCGTCCCGGTATGAAACTTCGTGGCATCAAATCCGGAAAGCAAATCGTTGATCATCGACAAGTGATTGCGGAAAATCGACAGCGAAATATTCAGCTCATCAATCGGGCTTTCCTGCGGCCCGCCATACTTCTTGACCGCTGCCATCATGTCATTCTTGATACCGATATAATCGACGACCAGTCCTTTATCCTTGCCATCGAAAACGCGGTTGACTCTGGAGATCGTCTGAATCAAAGTGTGCTTCTGCAGGGGCTTGTCGATATACATGACAGCAAGAGACGGAACATCGAAGCCTGTAATCCACATGTCAACAACGATTGCGATTTTGAAATTCGAGTCGTTATTTTTGAACTGCTTATCGAGCATCTTCCGGTAGTCCTTTGTGCCGCAAAGGTCGAACAGTTCCTTCTCATCGTTTTGGCCCTGCGTAGCCACAAGGTTAATCTTCGGAAGCGCCACGAGCTTATCAAGCTGTTCGCGTGTCAGCTTGGATTCATCCTCGGTTTTCTGAGGAACCTTCCAATCCGGTCTTATTGCCTGTATAGCTTTCAGCACCTTGAAAGCATTCTGCCTGTCAGAGCAAACGATCATAGCTTTTTGCACGACGTCAGGCTTTTCAGCGCACAGCGATTCATAGTGTGAGACGATATCCGCGGCGAGCTTTTTAATCCGTTCTGGGTGTCCAAGGATAGCGGACATCTTGCTCATAGCCCGCTTGCTTTCCTCTACCTGCTCCGGATTTGAGCCTTCCTCAACGCACTGCTCGTAATACTTCTGGATTTCTTTCGCCTGCTCATCAGACAGGATGACACGGGCGAGCCGAGGCTCATAAGCAATGCGCACGGTGATGCCGTCGTCGCTGGATTCCTTCATCGTATAGCTGTCAACGACATCTCCGAATACTGCAACGGTCTCATCAATCGGCGTTCCGGTGAATCCGCAATAGGTGGCATTCGGGAAGCTGTCGCGCAGATACTTGGCAAATCCGAATGTCGTGTAAACACCGGTTTCTGTTTTCTTGAGCTTCGAGCCGATATTCGTCTGCGTCCGGTGTGCCTCATCGGAAATACAGATGATGTTGCTTCTGTCTGAAAGCAAACCAATCTTTTCACAGAACTTCTGTATAGTTGTGATATACACACCGCCGCTTGGTTTGTCCCTGAGAGTTTTCTCAAGATCATCTCGGCTCTCTATGCTCCGGACATCCTCCTGATGCAGATAGCGTTTCGCTGTCACAAACAACTCGGAAGTCTGGGTGTCCAAATCCTCACGATCTTCCAAGAGAATAATCGTGGGATTCTGGAATGTGTCGCTGTCACGCAACATAATGAGACGGGACAGGAACAGCATCGTATAGGTCTTGCCACAGCCGGTTGCTCCGAAATAGGTGCCGCCTTTTCCATCGCCGTCAGGCCGCATGTGCAGCTTGATGTTGGCAAGCATCTTTTCTGCGGCGAAAAACTGCGGATACCGGCAGACAATGACTTCATCCTTTGAGCTGTCATCTGGGTAGAAAATAAAGTCGCGAAGGATCTTCAAGATCCGTTCTTTTGCAAATGCGCCCTCTATCATAGTAAGCAAGGAGCTGATACCATTCGAGACCTTGTCTTTGTCATTTGCCTTGTTCCACGAGTAGTAGAACCGATAAGGTGTGAAAACACTACCAAGTTTGGTATTCACTCCGTCACTGATGACAGACATAAAGCAATATTTCAAGAGATTCGGAATATCGCGCTTATAGCGGATTGTGATCTGCTCCCAAGCGTCATGAATCGTCTTGTCTTCCTCGATTGCGGTCTTGAACTCGCAGATGCCTATCGGAATGCCATTGATGAAGATTAGCAGATCCGGTCGGCGCAGCCGATCGCCCTGAACAGAGTACTGGTTCACGACGCGGAAAACATTATTCTCCGGGTGGTCGAAATCGATATAATCGATGTGCAGAGCGACATCATTGATATTATCCCTGACCAGATCGAAACCCTCCACAACAAGCCAAAAGGCCTGACGGTTCGAATAGTAAAGCGGCGTAGAGGGAATCAGAGACAGCTTTGTGATGATCTTCTTCATCTCCACATCACTGAGACTTTTATCGACGTACTTCCGGTTCAGGAATGTGCGCAGGTCGTCTTCAAGAAGGATGTCTTCAAAACGTCGGTGAATATCTTCGCCGTATGTATATTCATATCCCTGCATCTGGAAAAGCTCTATTATGGCATGTTCCAGTTCGTCTTCTGTAAATTTGCCTTTTTCGAAGATAAAATCCACGTCGGCACCTCCTTTCTCAGGCTCCTGCTTCTTCGAGGGAGCCTTTTATTAATATCGGGCACATGCTCTTGATGCGCTCTTTGAGATGATCATTTATTTGTTTCCGGTCAACATATACAGCATAGATGTCAGAGATAGCTTTCTGAACTTTGATATCCGGGATAGGAATCTCAACATCACACATATCGTCAAAGTTAAAAGTTTCCCGAGCGCTTCCCCAAGAGTTAAAGCGAGCATAACGGTCAAATTCTGAGCGCGTTAAAAACAGCATAAGGTATTCTGGCAAAAGCTTTTCTAGATCTGTACCGAAAACCTCTGATATTGAAGAGACAAGCAATGGTTCATCACTATTGTTAATCCCTAGTGACATTTTGTCGCCTCGCCGTGAAGTATCTGGAACATATGCAATTTGCCTTGGGATTACCATTTTATAGCTTGCTAGACTGACACCCTTCATATCTGCTTTAGTAGGAATCATCTCCTTACTTGTAGCCAACCCGCGCACAGAATCGACTGGCAAATCAAGATCGTTCCTTCTGTCGCTTTCAAGTAAGAATTGCCCAATTTTCTGGCTTGGCATCTCCCTGCGCAGTTCCTCAATATATGCATCGCATACCAGTTTCAAATCTTCCAGCCCGCGTTCATAGCTTTGCTGATTAGCCAGCATGGCATTGTAGACATCAACGTACTTCTGCTGGATATCGAGCGGCGGGAGGTCAATATCGATATCGCACATTTCATCGAATGTAAACAGCTCTGTAGCGCTCCCCCAAGAATTGACAATTGCATATCTGTCAAATTCAGGCCGGTTATAATACATGTATAAAAAGCGCGGAAGTAAAGTGCCTTTTGCTTCATTTTTTATTCCAAAGGCTATGTTATTAAATGAAAAAAGCAGTGTTTCTTCCGTATCATTAAATCCCATTCCCACTTTTTCGCCCATTCTTGTGGTTCGAGGATTGTATATGAATTCGCCCGGCTTAATAACATAAAACTTCGCTATAACATCTTCCGTTACTGATGCTTTCGTTGGAGTAATCTCTTTGTTATTTGAAATTCCTCTAACAGCATCCAGCCCATATTTTCGGTCAGAGTTCCTTCTGTCTATTTCATATATCAAGTCACCCAGCTTATACTTAGTCAATGCCATATCCGATCCCCCTGAATGCTTCTTCGAGCATGGCCTGGGACTTTTTCTCGATCTTCAAAACGTCCTTCATTTCGCTCTGAATGCGGGACATTTCTTTTTCGTAATCAATGTCCAGATCATGGTCAATGAACTCGATGTATTTACTGGGTGCGAGTGAATAGTCCTTCGCTCGGATCTCGTCCAGCGTCGCTGATTGGCAGAATTCCGGTACATCTTTATACAGGGAAGTATCGGTCGACTGCCAGTTGTTGTAGACCTGCTTCACCTTTGCAATTTGCTCGTCGGTGAGCACGGTTTTCTTTTTCTTCTTGCCCTTGTCGATGACGATCTCTTCGATGTTCTGATTCCATGTGCGCAAATCCATGAAGAGCACCTGATTGGTACGATCGCGCAGCTGTCTGCCGTTCACAGTTCCGGCATGCTTATTCATGTTGACGATCCAAAGCGTCACAGAAATGTCCGTCGTGTAGAACATATCCCGAGGCAGCACAATGATTGCCTCCACGCGGTCCTTCTCAAGGATCTGGCTGCGGATGGTTTTCTCATCGCCATCTGCATTCAGCGCACCATTAGCAAGAAGGAATCCAGCGATGCCATGAGTGACATCGAGCTTTGAAATGATGTGCTCCACCCATGCATAGTTGGCGTTTGCTACCGGCGGCATAACTCCACCATAACCCTTGAATCGCGGATCGTCTGTCAGCTGATCCTCCGAGCGCCAGCCTTTAAGGTTGAACGGCGGATTGGCCATGATGTAGTCGACCTTCTTATCTTTATGAAGGTCATCCGTAAATGTGGAGGCATTCTTTTCTCCGAGGTTATGTGCAATGCCGCGAATGGCGAGATTCATCTTGCACAGCCGCCAGGTATCCGGATTGCTTTCCTGTCCGATAATGGAGATCTTCTGCCTGTTCCCTTTGTGGCGGTCGACAAATTTCATGGACTGTACAAACATTCCACCACTTCCACAGCAGGGATCATAAACTGTCCCAGAATACGGCTCAATCATCTCTGCGATGAGTTTTACGACGCATGCAGGCGTGTAGAATTCGCCGTCCTCCTTTGTTCCGGAGGCCGCATAGACCTGTAGGAAATATTCGTAAACGCGTCCGATCAAGTCTTCTTCCTGAAAACGCTTCTCGTCAATCTTATTTACGTTGTCAATCAGGTCCTTCAGCTTTGCAGTCGTTGCACCGAGCGTGGCGAAGAAAGTGTAGACAGGATTCCCGTCTTTATCTCTGGACGATAACGCGCCCTTCAGAGAAGGATTCGTCCTCTCAATATCCGCCATTGCTGTGTCAAGAATAACTGCGATATCGTTATCTCCCGCATGGGCCACGATATAGGACCAGCGGGAAGTTTCATTCAGGTAGAACACATTCACAGAGTTATAGGACGAGACCTTGTCCTTCATAATGTTGAACAGGCCTTCATCTGCTCCGTACTGTTCTTTGAGTTCCTGATATCGCTTCTCAAATTTGTCTCCCGCAAATTTCAGGAAAACGAGAGAAATCACTGCGTCACGGTTTTTCTCTGTGCTACCTATACCCCGAAGCGCCACTCGGCAATTCCATAAAACAGTCTCGAGTGAAACTTCCTTTTCCTTCTTTGCCCCTTTTGCCATCTTTCACTTCTCCTAATTGTTTTCTTTATTGTCGTCTGAAGCTCCGCCAGAGCGAATCCAGTCATCAACTTCGCTAAGCTTGAATTTCCAGAGCCGTCCAACCTTATATGCAGGCATGTTGCGTTTGCTAATCCACTGCAGAATAGTTTCCCGCCCAACGCCAAGATACGACTGCACGTCTTTCAAAGTCACCCACGGCTCGACATTCAGTCTTTCATCCACGGTTCTTACCTCCATCATTTCCCGAACGTTGTATTTATTTCTACATCAAAAATATTTCTACTTCCGGGAAAGCAATTGTTTCCTTGTTCGTCTACCATATCCCATTTAGAAACGAACTTTCCTTCTTGACCACGGGCATTGAAGTCCGTGGCTATTTTTGTATATTTTCCCGGTTGTAATTCCTTAATTTCTATTTCAAATACCTTTGTCCGCCTGCCAGTCTCCTCAGGATTGGCGCAAACCAGCTTACGTTTATGCCAGATGACGCTTCCTTGATTGTGTATCACCCATGTATGGTGAATGTCTTCATAGAATGCCGCGGCGTGTTTCTTTGTCCGATCCTCCACCCATACATCATCGCCTTCATACAGGCATCGTGTTATTTGATAGACTCCGGATTCTTTTCGTATTCGAGCTTCCTCATATTTGTCCGGCACGATGTTTTCTGATTCTGTCTCCTCACGATTCGAGATGAATGCAGCAACCTGCGCTGCGAGTGCGTAGGACAGGTATGACAGATTCTTCTCCTCATCAGCGGGAATTCCGAACGCATCCGCCAGCAGCTTTACATATTCCGACTGCAAGTGCTTCTCAAAGAAAGCAGCAATGCTGTCAATGCGCACCGGATGCGGAAAGTACCTCTTCATGTTCGAGGAGAAAGGTTTTGTCCCATTGAATACTGCTTTCAGATAATCATCGGAATAATCTCGGCGTATCCCTGCGGCCTTGAACAGGCCCTTCAGATACCAAGACTGATTGTTATAGCCAAAATATTGCGGCTTCGTCAGCTTGCAGAACCCTGAAAAATCCAAGCAGAACACCTCCCTTCCAAAAGAACCATGAAAAGAACCAAAGAACCATGAAATGGTGCGGACAGCCTATTCTATGTCATTTTTTGCCCAGTTACTTTATTTATAGCGAAAGGAAGAACCGTTCAAAAAATCACCAATCGATTACTTGTAACTGCATTATATCAGAAATCAGGTTGTTTTTCTGCATTATATCAAGTCTCTATTTATAAACACTTATAAATAGGCAAAGAATCGCTTTCATCACAATCCTTTCGCAGGTGAAATCAGAAGCTTACTGATCACAGGCTATCCAGTGAAATTTCACCTAGATACTAACCCCTTGTCTCCTTCTCTGGGAAAGGAGCAAATAAGAAAAGGAGTTTAATAATGTCCAGCATCAGTAGACAAGATTACATCAATAGCATTGAAGAATCGGTTTCTATCATTTGCTCGGAAATTGGGCCGACCATAGTCGATTCCGTTTTTCAACGATATGGCGCTCATGGCATAGAGGACCTGAATCCGGCAGACTTGCCGGATGTGTTCAGCGAGCTATATGCCATCGAAGCGGAACTTCATTAATCCGTACAGCTATCGAAGTCAAAAATGAATTTTAAGTCCTTCGGTCCTATCGTCCAGCTAACGATCAGACCAGGGCAAGGTAATTCCCTGCTCCACTCGGTGCGCCCTACCGCGGATAGACGAGTGCATCTCCGGATGGAGCAGGCAGCAAGACAAATTTGGTTCAGCTTCATGCACAGCTGGCCGCCAATTAGAAACGGGGTAACCCGCTTAGGTGGCCTGAATGAAGGAAAAATTGAATCTGTCATCACCGGCTCCCCGTTTCGGAAAGAAACGAGGAAGCCAAGATGGCAATCGAAGTCAAACAAGTAAATTTTTATGACAACGAAAGAGTTTATGCAACAGTAGAAGTTAAGACCTATGAGGATGGACGAGTTGAAATCGTGCCTCCTGACGGATACCGGATGTATCCGATGGATATTGAGACTGCTGACACCTCAGCACACAGTTTTGTACCAGAACTTATTCGCAGGTGGTGGAAAGGCAGTCGTCAGTACAAATGCTACATGGTACCCGTCCTTGAGGAACTGTTCAATGCGATGATGCGGCCTGACTGGTCGGAGGATAAGCGTAACCTTCGTTCACATAAGTGCCGTGTTGAAGGTGCTCATGGAACGCCGATCATCTGCCGCAGGGCATCCTGCACCGGCTGTCCAAATGCCGGGAAGGATATGGAGACAAATCAAACATCCTATATCGAAGACCTGAAGAAGAACAGCAACTGGGAACCTGCCACAGAGGACACCACGAGCACTGAAGCTATGGGGCGTATTTTATACGACGAGCTTATTAACTTTCTTGCGAAGCATCAGAAAAAACTGGCTCAAATCAAGCTGCTCGAGGATGAAGGTTGTAGCGTGAAGGAAATTCATGAAATGCTGGATCTTCCCAGCAACACAATCTATTCCGATCGGAAGCGGATAAAGAAGCTGGAAAGCGAATTCTTCAAAGAGGATTAACACGATGGGAGGCGGTGCAGATGATGATTCTGCATCGCCTTTTTTCTATTTCTGCTCAAATAGCCTTTCCACAGTCACAACCCCTGAAAATAGCAAAGCCACAGTCTCGCCTGACAAAAAATCATCAAAATAGCTTTCCCACAGTCACGCCAGACTAACTTTTACATTTTTTCTATAAGAAAACGCGGCACCCGCCTCTCTTCTCAGAAAGACGGATGCCGCAGAAATGGCTTAAACACGGGCTTTTCCAGCCCTCTTTCATTTTGTTCTTGTTAGCAGAGCCACTGTCTCGACGTGAACTGTTTCGCTGAACTGATCATACGGCTGCACGTATTCTATCCGAAATCCGTTCTCCGACAGATATTTCAGATCCCTTGCAAGTGTTGCGGGATCGCAGCTTACATATACGATCCGTTCCGGTTTCATGCGCACAAGCGTTTCCAAGAGTTTTTCATCGCAGCCCTTCCTCGGTGGATCCACAACCGCGACATCCGCACGAATTCCCTGGTTTTCGAGCCGGGGCACAACCTCTTCAGCCTTACCGACATAGAATTCGGCGTTCTCAATCCCGTTGAGCAGAGCATTTCTTTTTGCGTCCTCAATTGCTCTCGGCACGATTTCCACTCCGATAACCTGTCTGGCATTCCGGGCCAGAAAAAGAGATATGGTTCCGATTCCGCAGTACAGATCCATGACTGTTTCATTTCCATGAAGGTCTGCCAGCTCCAGCACCTTCTCATAGATGCGCTGTGTCTGAACCGGATTCACCTGGTAGAAAGACGCGGGAGAGATCTGATACCGTACGCTTATTCCGAATTTCCCTGATTTCAGAATGTCTGTGATATATTCCTGGCCCCAGACCGGCTTCACCGGACCGTTCATGATGACATTTGTCCTTTTGGTGTTGCTGCTGAAGGTCAGTCCGGTCATTCCGGGAATTTTTTCCAGACGTGTTACAAGATCTTGACTGGCTGTTATCCTGTCGCCATTGATTATCAGGCACACAATGATTTCGCCGGTCGCGAATCCCTTCCGGATCAGGATATGACGAATCAGTCCCTTTCCGGTTTCTTCATCATATGCCGGAATGCGGTTATCCTTCATCCAGCTGAGGATCGCGTTCAGAATCTCCCGGTTCTCTGAACAGCCCAGCAGACAGTCCGGATTTGGAATGATGGTATGGGTTCTTCCAGCAAAAAAACCCGCTATCGGTTTGCCGTCGCGGTCTGTGCCGACCGGAAACTGTGCCTTGTTCCGATAGCGGAACGGAGATTCCATTGCTATGATTTTCCGGATTTCGAGGTTTTCAAAGCCACCGATTCTTTTCAAATCATTCCGTACCTTATTCTCTTTCATTGCCAGCTGTGCCGGATATGACATCATCTGCAGCTGACATCCCCCGCATCGAAGCGCTACAGGGCACGGAGGCTCAACTCTGTCGGGAGAGGCCTTCAGCACATGTTCAAGCCTGCCGTAACCGTAAGACTTTTTTGCCTTGATGATTCTGACTTCCGCCCTGTCTCCCGGTACGGTGTCCTTGACAAACAGGGTATACCCGTCCTCTGTCCGCCCGATTCCTGCACCGTCCTGCCCGATGTCGATGATATCCGCCGTTACGGTTTCATTTTTCCTGTATCCCATACTTCCTTCCGATTTCTGATGTAATCCCACATGTATCTCCCGACCCGTTCTTCTTTCAGCTCACCTGGGTCTTCGACCCTGTCCGGATGTCAGCCTGTCCGGGTCACTGACTCTTCCCGGATGTCAACCTGCCCGGGTCAATGATTCTTCCCGGATGTCAACCTGCCCGGATCACTGACTCTTCCCGGATGTCAGCCCGTCTGCAGCTCCTGTTCTGCCTCTTATTTCAGCTCGTCCAGATCTCCTGTCCTGCGGATATTGGATTCGAATACACGGTTGTACCCGAACCACTCATCCATCGGCTTCTGGGCATTGGACTTAAAGAGCTCGGTCATGGTCTCCAGTCTTGCATCCGCGTTATCTGCCAGGTTCAGCGCAAGCGCCTCAGCAAGTGCCGGTTTTTTCGGAGAGCCATACTCATACTCTCCATGATGAGCCAGGATGCAGTGCTTCAGGTCCGACTCCAGCTTCGCAGGGAATCCCGGAATTGTTCTGGCCGTGTCGTGAATCATCTCCGCTCCGATCATAATATGTCCGAGAAGCTGACCGTCATCGGTGTAGTCATTCTGCGGGAACGAGGAAATCTCCACCGTTTTTCCGATATCGTGACAGATTGCGGCCGTGAGCAGCAGATCGGAGTTCAGGATCGGATAATATTTGGTGAAGAAGTAACACATGTTTGTGACGTACAGCGTGTGCTGCAAAAGTCCGCCGACAAAGGCGTGATGAATTGTCTTCGCCGCAGACGCGCTCTTGAAGCGTCTGATAAATTCCGGATCGTCGACAAAGTACTGATTCAGAAGCTGATGCAGATAAGGATTCTTTACCTTGTTGATAAAGTTCAGGAGCGCGCCGAACATCTCATCGATATTCTTGTCGCTCGTTGGAAGGTAATCGGACGGCTTGTACTCCCCTTCCTTCGCGACGCGCACTCTTTTCAGGGAAACCTGAAGGGATCCGTTGTATCTCGATACATCGCCGATGATGTCCACATAATCAAGCGCGTTAAAATCGTCGATGCCCGGCGAATCCGGGTCCCAGATCTTACCGTCAACCGTTCCGGTCTTGTCCATCAGGATCACGTTGTCATAGTTTTTGCCGTTTTTCGTTGTCGCGGAGGTCCTGGATTTTACCAAATAGATTCCGCTGATTTTCATTCCTTCATTCAGTTCCTGAATATATAGCATAAAAGCCTGTCCTTCCCGTTATTTCTCTCCCAGTGTGACGCTGAATGTAACCTGCGCGTATCCTTCAGCCCCTTGTCTCATGGCAGTGACTGTAATGACGTTATCTGCCTTCAGCTTAAGCAAAACGTTCTCCAGATCCTGAACTGTCCGGATCTTTTTCCCGGATATATCTGTGATGACATCATATTCCTTGAAGCCCGCAAGCATCGCCGGTGAATCCTGTGTTACCTCAGTAACCAGAAGACCGACCGGGATCCCCGTGGTCTGCGACAGACTTTCGGTTACCTCTCTTCCTTTGATGCCCAGATACGCGGTCGTCTCATTGTTCGACAGTCTCTGAATCAGGGCCTTGATCCCGGAGATGGCATAGGCGGTGATCGTAGTGCTTTCGTCACCGATGTTCTGTGGAATCAGTCCGATGATTTCACCTTTCATATTCACAAGGATTCCGCTCGTGGTGCTGCTTCCTTCCATATCTGTTGTCAGGATGCTGTATTCGGAATCCACGGCAGATATCTTGTTCGAGACTGAGGTTACTATCCCGTTTGCAACGATATCACTATAGCCCATCAGGTTTCCGAGCGCAAGTACCGGATCGCCCTGGTGAACGGAATAGGAATTTCCGAGAGGAGCAACCGCGAGCTCGCTTTTCGCGGTCTCGCTTATGTCAGACGGAGCGACTGTCAGTACGGCCAGACCCGTATCGGAATCCGACTTTCTGAGTGCAGCCTGAACCATTGAGTTGTCGCTGAATTTGACCATGATATTCTCAGAGCCTTCTACCGCACTGCTCTCTGTCAGGATGTAATCGTTGTCCTCTGTCTCGGCGATCAGTATGCCGGCTACCTGCTGCTGTGTCTGATAGTCTTCATTGAAATAATCGAGCTGACTGGTGACACTGATGACTTCTACAAGAGATCGCTTTGCCTCATCCGCAGTCTTCAGCATGTCCTGATAGAGCTGCTGATATTCTTCCAGCGTGATCCCATTTGATCCGGCCGCACTCTCTGTCCCGTTTGCGTACGAATCTTCCGCAGCCGCCTGTCCGGAACCGGATTCTGAAGCAGACTCATTTTCGGATACAGAAACTGTCGCGGCCGAGGTGGAGACAGAATCTGTCGGGGAGAGATACTGCGGTGTTTCTGCAGATCCAGATGTGGCGGCTGCTGAAGAGGATGAGAGCGCGGTGTTCCCGGATAACGAGGAAACAGACGCCAGAGCTTCCGGGGCGGAATCCTCCGGTATGGTTATTTTCTCCTTGTCTGCCCCGAAGGCTCGTCTTGCCGCGGGGTATATGCCAGCGTGTACAAAAGCAGAAATTGCGCCGATTGCCACTCCGATTCCGATCACGGAGAGAACACGCATGACCTGTGCTTTATGGCTTCTGGGTTTTTCGCGGATCACCTGATTGATGAACTGGTAGGTATTCTTCGTTTCTGCATCGGTTTTCTCTGCGGAAGTCTCAGCAGAAGACGGGCCGCGCATTTCAGCGGAATCGGATTTTTCCATTTCTTCGGCCGATTCCGGATTTGTCTTGAATGTATCGTCCTTCATAAGATTTCTCCATAGGGCGCGGGCATTCTTCCGCCGTGCGCTCATAAGAAAAACGGTTATCCGCTGCCCGGGTGTCAGCTTCCTCTGCGGTCAGCGGCCATTGGAATCTCGATATAACGATGTAACTATAGCAAAGACATATGAACATTTTATGAATGTCCTGCGGTTTCTGACGGTATTTTTGACTCAGACGGTTTCGAAAATCTGATTTTTAGAGTATGATAAGTAATGGTATGGCTTTGCCTGTCTCAGATAATGGCATACATCAGACAAAATATATAAGGATTTATTAAGATACAAGGATACAAGATCGATGAACGAACGAGCACTACGAGTACTGGAATACGATAAAATACGAACGAAGCTGGCTTCTCACGCCACGAGCGGACCCGGACGCAGGAAATGCATGGAGCTGGAGCCGTCCCCGGACATCAATGAAATCAAACGGCTGCAGCAGGAAACTACGGATGCGGTGAGCCGTCTGTTCCGCAAGGGAAGCATTTCCTTCGGAAATACCAAAAATATCGGTCCTTCTCTGAAGCGTCTCGAGGTCGGGAGTGCGCTCTCGATGACGGAGCTTTTAAATATAGCGGGTCTTCTGGAAAATGCCGCCAGGGTAAAGGCCTACGGGCGACATGAGAATAATGAGACAGAAGGAGATTCTCTGGATGCGATTTTCGATCTCCTTGAACCCCTGACTCCGCTCTCCACTGAGATCCGCAGATGCATTCTCTCCGAGGATGAGGTTGCGGATGACGCAAGCCCCGCCTTGAAAAACATCCGCCGCCAGATTCAGGTCTGCGGTGACAGAATCCACTCCACCCTGAATCAGATGATGAACGGTCCTCTCAGGACCTCACTCCAGGACGCCGTGATCACGATGCGTGACGGGAGATACTGTCTCCCGGTTAAAGCCGAGAACCGCGGAAGTGTCCCGGGAATGGTCCATGATCAGTCATCCACCGGCGCGACGCTCTTCATAGAGCCGATGGCTGTCGTCAAGCTCAACAATGATATTCGTGAACTTGAGATCAAGGAGAAGAAGGAAATTGAGGTTATTCTGGCAAATCTGAGCAATGAGGCCGCCGGGCATATCGAGGATCTCGAGTATGACATGCAGAACATGACCGAGCTTGACTTTATTTTTGCCAGAGGCGCACTTTCTCTGGAAATGAACGCCTCTCAGCCTCTTCTGAACACGGAGGGAAGGATTTCCCTTCGCAAGGCGAGACATCCTTTGATCGAGAAGCACCGCGTCGTTCCGATCGATATCCGTCTCGGTACTGACTTTGATCTTCTGATCGTGACTGGTCCGAACACAGGAGGAAAGACTGTATCGCTGAAAACAGTGGGGCTGCTTACCCTGATGGGACAGTCCGGCCTGCACATACCAGCCCTGGACCACTCCGAGCTTGCTGTTTTTTCCGAGGTCTATGCGGATATCGGTGACGAGCAGAGCATCGAGCAGTCGCTGTCGACCTTCAGTTCTCACATGACGAATATCGTGAGCTTTCTGGACAAGGCGGACCGGAATTCGCTCGTGCTCTTTGACGAACTCGGTGCAGGAACGGATCCGACCGAGGGAGCGGCGCTTGCGATCGCGATCCTCTCCTATCTTCACGGCAAGGGGATCCGAACCATGGCGACGACGCATTACAGCGAACTGAAGATCTTTGCGCTCAGCACACCCGGTGTTGAGAATGCTTCCTGCGAGTTCAATGTGGAAACACTCCGGCCGACCTATCGCCTCCTGATCGGTGTTCCGGGTAAATCAAACGCCTTTGCGATTTCCCGGAAGCTCGGTCTTCCTGACTACATCATTGACAGTGCAAAGCAGCAGATCAGTGAACAGGATGAATCCTTTGAGGATGTTCTCACTTCTCTGGAACAAAATCGTATCCAGATGGAGAATGACCGGCGCGCCATTCAGTACGAAAAGGAACAGCTGGACAAAAGGGAAAAAGAGCTCGAGAACAGAATCCGGAACCTTGAGCAGCAGAAGGAAAAAATCATCCGGAAGGCGAACGAGGACGCGCACAGTATTCTGCAGGAAGCGAAGGACTACGCCGACCAGACAATGAAGGATTTCCGCAGATTCGGCAAGAACGCTATCAATTCCGGAGAGATGGAACGGAAACGAAATGCGCTCCGAAAGCAGATGAACAAGACGGAAAGCAAGCTTGCGCTGAAACCCGCGGAACGTCCGAAGAAAGAGCTGAAGCCATCGGATCTGCAGCTGGGAGATTCTGTTCACGTTCTCAGTCTGAACCTGAACGGAACGGTCAGTTCTCATCCGGACAGCAAGGGATACCTCTTCGTCCGCTGCGGCATCATCCGCACAAAGGTTCATATCAGCGATCTTGAGCTCGTGGACGAGCCGGTCATCACTTCGAAGCAGCTTTCACGCACCAGCACCGGAAAAGTAAGAATGTCGAAGGCCATGACAGTTTCCCCGGAAATCAATGTTCTGGGAAAAACGGTTGATGAAGCGGTCGCGGAGCTCGATAAGTACCTGGATGACGCATACATCGCTCATCTGAACAGCGTAAGGATTATCCACGGGAAGGGTACCGGAAAGCTCAGAAAGGGCATTCACGATTACCTCCGCAGACAAAAGCATGTGGAAAGCTATCACCTTGCCGAGTACGGAGAAGGTGATGCCGGTGTTACCATTGTAAATTTCAAGAAATAAAGAATCCGGAAGGAGGCCGGTCATGGCGGCAAAGCAGAAAATTCTCATCGTTGATGATGATAATAATATAGCGGAACTGATTTCCCTGTATCTGACAAAGGAATGTTTTGAGTGCAAAATTGTAAATGATGGAGAGGCAGCCTTGAAGGCTTTTCCGAGATTCCGTCCCGACCTGATTCTTCTGGATCTGATGCTCCCCGGGATGGACGGATATGAGGTCTGCCGGGAGATTCGCCACAAATCGAAGGTACCGATCATCATGCTCTCCGCGAAGGGTGAGGTTTTCGATAAGGTTCTTGGCCTTGAGCTCGGGGCGGATGATTATATCATCAAACCGTTTGATTCCAAGGAGCTTGTCGCGCGGGTAAAGGCCGTTCTCCGTCGTTTTCAGAACACTGCCGTCCTCCCGAAGGAAGAACCGGAAACCGTCGCGCAGCCGGCAAAGGCAGTGGAATATCCGGATCTCATTATCAACCTGACCAACTACTCCGTGACGTATCGCGGAGAAAACATTGAGATGCCGCCGAAGGAACTGGAGCTTCTGTATTTTCTTGCCTCCTCACCGAATCAGGTATTCACCAGAGAACAGCTTCTCGACAATATCTGGGGCTATGAATACATCGGTGATACGAGGACGGTCGACGTCCATATCAAGAGGCTTCGGGAGAAGATCAACGGAAATCCGAACTGGACGATCTCTACCGTCTGGGGTATCGGATACAAGTTTGAAGTGCTGAAGAAGTAAAGATTGAGAGAATTGAAAAAGAATCATGCGCAGTCACAAAATCATCCACAAATTCATCTTCCTCTATCTTGTCATCGGCCTTGCGATCTTTATCTTCCTCTCCACGGCGGGCTCGGCGATGATTCAGAAAAAGGTGCTGAATGAAGAAAGCCTGAATCTGTATGAGGAAGCGTCCAATATTGCTGAGGACCGTTCGATTCTCACTTACTCCCGTTCTGCAATAGATGAAATCTCCGAACCCTCGTCCGATACCGAGACGCAGACTCTCTATGACAGCCTCTCCAGGCTCTCGCTCTATCAGGGTTGTCAGATCTGGCTGATCAGCCCGAAGGGCAAGGTCTACATGAATACAAGCGAACCGCTGAATACCTATGTTCCCGTGACACTGGACGGATTTGATCCGGTTGCGCTTGGCTCAAACTACTACAGCATCGGAACCTTCTTCCACTATTTTGATACCGATTATCTCAGTGTGATGATTCCGATTACCTCTGATCTGAATATCCGCGGATATGTCGCTGTTCATATGGATATGAAGAAAATTGTTGCCTTGAAGGAAGGTATTCTCGCAAGAGTGCATGTTATGACAGGTGTCATCTACTGTGCCTTTCTGTCTGTACTTGTGCTCCTCTATTTTTCCGTACTTCGTCCGCTCAAGAAGATCACCATCGGCACGGAAAAATTTGCGGAAGGTGACATGAAGTACAATATCCGGGTGAAATCACAGGATGAAATGGGCCATCTCGCGGCATCTCTGAATGTGATGTCCGATGAAATCAGCAAAAGCGATGAATATGAGAAGCAGTTCATTGCGAATGTATCCCACGATTTTCGTTCTCCTCTTACTTCGATCAAGGGATTCGTCGAGGCGATCCTGGATGGCACAATACCCGCAGAGATGCAGGAGCGCTATCTGCGCATCGTTCTGAGTGAGACCGAACGCCTGACAAAGCTTACAAACGGCATTCTGACACTGAACAGCATGGACCAGAAAAAAAATCTGCTTCACATCAGCGTTTTTGATCTCAATGAAGTGATACGAAATACAGCTGCTTCTTTTGAGGGAATCTGCACGCCAAGGCAGATTTCCTTCCAGATCACACTGACCGGAGAAAGGCTTCCCGTTCTGGCGGATCAGGAGAAAATCCAGCAGGTTCTCTACAACCTGATTGACAATGCGATAAAATTCAGCCGGGACGGCTCTGTCATCGAACTGGAAAGTGATATCCGGCACGACAAGGTGTTCTGCACGGTCCGTGACCACGGCGCCGGCATACCAAGAGCATCCCTGAACAAGATATGGGATCGTTTTTACAAGAGCGACGCGTCAAGGGGACGCGAGAGAAAGGGAAACGGACTCGGTCTGTCGATCGTAAAGGAAATTATCAATCAACACAAACAGACGATTACCGTGATCAGCACAGAGGGAGTCGGGACAGAATTTATTTTCTCACTGAAGCCGGCTCCTGAAGATCTGACGGAGACATCGACCATCGCGCAGGCGTCACAGCAGCACGATGAATTCTGATCCGGTTTCCGAAAAATTGCCCGGGATTCCGCGACAGTCTTCCGTTCACTCAGCAAACCGCTATTATACGGTTTGTGGTGCCCCGTTTGCGGGGCATAAGTGTCTGTTAATATAGTCAGCAAAGCATCTGAAAATAAAGCCCGCTGCCTCGAGCCCGCTGCCTCGAGCCCGCTGCCTCGCCGCTTCACCACTCTCGCATCTGCTGCATGCAACCGGCTTCTTCGGTCCGCATATAGTCGGGCGGATCTGCCACATCAGACTCTCCAGGTATAGTTCCGCAGCTGTCCTTCTTCCAGCATTCCCTCAAAGTTATGCTGTCGGAGTGCCTCATAGAGAACGATTGACACAGAGTTCGCGAGATTCAGAGAACGGATCGTGTCCAGCATCGGAATACGGATTGTCGTTGCCTGATTCTGATACAGGATCTCCTCCGGGATGCCGGCGCTTTCCTTCCCGAACATTATGTAGCACTCGTCTTCAAAGGATACGTCTGTATAGCAGCGCGGTCCCTTCGTGGAAGCGTAGTAGATTTTTGCGCCGGGATGCTGTCCGATGAAGTCCTCATAATCAAGGTATCTGGTGACATCCAGACTGCTCCAGTAATCCATTCCCGCCCTTTTCACAGATTTCTCCGACAAGTGGAACCCAAGCGGCTCTATCAGGTGAAGGCTTGCCCCCGTGGCGGCACAGGTGCGGCCGATGTTTCCGGTGTTCGATGGAATCTCCGGTTCATGAAGTACAATATTGAAATGTGCCATAGGTTTCTCCGTTTTTTCTGATTATCTCTGATTATCTTTGATCAGCAGTCTTTCCCTCGCCACAATTTGTATATCTCATCCTGCTGCGGCTTGTCCAGATAACGGATTTCTCCCTGGTTGTGCAGGATTCTGTCTCTTCCCGATGTGGTTCTTCCGATGACTTTTGCGGGAATTCCGGCATTTACAAGTTCTTCCGTCAATGCGTCTCCCCTACCGGTAAGAACCAGAAGAGAACCTTCCGAATAAATCTGGTATGGATTCAGATTAAAAAACTCACAGATTTCCACACTTTCCTGCCGGATCGGTATCTCCCGCAGATTGATCTCCAGTCCTGTGCCCTCTGCTTCCGCAAGCTCCCAGAGTGCGCCGAACACTCCTCCCTCCGATATATCATGCATCCGTACCGTCTCGCAGTCTGCCCCTGCAATTTCAGCCTCCGGGACGACAGAGAGATCCTCTCTGAATTTTTTCGCGGTCTCGATGATATCTCCGGTAAATCTTCCGGAAAGTATCTTCTCCCGTTCTGAAGCAAGCAGCATGGCGGCCGCGATTCCTGCCGATTTTGTCATAACGATGTCGAAGCTGTGCTTCTCATTACAGGATTTCTCCGAACATCTCTCCTTCGCAGCAGACCAATCCGCTTTTGTATGTGCGGCAACGCTGTCACTCCTAGCGGACGATGCGCACTGAGCCACAGAGCAGCTCTCCCTGTCCGAAGGCACACCGATCCCCGTCACGGCAATGATCTCGCTTCTCACGGACCGGCTGACCGTTGTATGACCGCCGGCGATACTTACGCCAAGATTTTCAGCCGTCTGTTCCGCCGCCCGCAGGATTTTCTTCAGGACAGCTTCCCCGGTATCTTCTGTGAGAATGAGGTTCAGAATCACCGCACGGCCCGCCGCTCCCGCAGCGGCGAGATTGTTTATCGCCGCATGAATCGCAAGGATTGTCCGGATCACCGGATCCGCATCAAGATCAAGAGAAACCGACGACGAGATCACTGTACTCTCACCCGTTCTCAGGATGGCGGCGTCTCCTCCCTCATACGGTCCGGCTGTCAGATCAGATCCGCTGTTGCGGATCTCCTTGAGAACAGACCGGTTGAGTACCGCTTCTGAAATTTTTCCAACTCTCATATTATCGCCTCAAAATTTCTGTACCCGATGCTTTCGATTCCTGTAAGCAGTCTGACCGGCCATTTCTGACACTTCCACAGTCCGGCCTCTGGCACTGCACCGGATACTGTAGGAATGAAGGTACATTGTTCAATTCTCGATCACATCACTCTCAACAATCGAACCATTGCCGACCGCTGACTGTATCGTTGCCAGATCACCTGTCGCGATGGCTGCCTGAATAGCCTGCAGCGTCTCACTGTCAGCGTTTTCTGTACCGATTGTATAGGTGAACGGCATCATCGAATAGCTGCTGCGATTTACCAGTTCTTCCGAATCAAGCTGCCCGTTGATGTAGATTTCCTTGTAGAGCTCGGCCTCGACGCCCTGTATACCTCCGGATACCGTAATGCTTCCGTACGGTTCGGAGCTGTCGGTCTCGTATTCCGTCTCCACATCCGTCGTGCTGATCGTCCTGCTCTCGAAAGATATCGTCCGGTCAGCATCTCTCGTCTCCTGACCGTAAATATTGAAGGTCAGATAGCCGTTTTTTGTCACCGCCTGGATATAGATCGGCGCGGATGTATTATTCTCAAAGCGGAAGTCCATCAGTCCCTCGGAAATCGACGCATCCAATCCTGGTTCGACATATGATACCAGATAGGAGTGGTTATGCCGTTCCGTCACCTTGAGCTCAGCTGCCAGAACCGCGTCGTAGAGCGTCGTCGTTGTCTGACACACTCCTCCTCCATAAGACTCTACAACTTTGCCGTTTTCATAGGTGTCACCCGGCAGGAATCCATATTCCTTTGTGGTAGGGCCGATGACCTTCTCCGCGGAAAACTCTTCGCCCGGATACAATACCGTTCCGTTGATATGCTCCGCAGCAAGCCTCACATTGGTATCATGGTTCGTATCCCCGGTCTGAAAACCGGTCGTAGCGCTTCCCAGAAGATCTGTAATCTTCGAAAGCTCTGCGGACTTGTCCGCATATTCGGTTGTGCTGTACTCCAGTGTAATGCCGCCCTCACCGCCGTGCCAGTCGCTGGCAAAATAGTCCATGATTTTCTGAACCGATGCCTTATTGTTCAGTGCTACTCCGGCCTTCCCGGGTGTGAGCGTAAAGGTGTTGTCATCGTTTAAGACAACGCCGTTTGACTGCGGGCTGCAGTTCAGTGCATTGGCATTTTTCGCGAGCACCGTGCTGACATTAGACCGGGACACCGCAAAATCCAGGTCGAGAACAATCGGTCCGTCCTTTTCAAGCTGCCTCTCCGCCAGAAAACGTTTGAAGATGTTGCCCTTTTTACCGATCGACAATGCCTCATCGACGACATCTTTATTCGTATATGTAAGCCCGAGCGCTCCGGCCGTTGTCCGCACCTGATTGTCTCCTGCGTGCAGAACAATGACATCATCCGAGAGCTCCTTCAGCCTTGTCTCGACAGCCTTTTCCATCTGACTTCGCGTCATATTTGTCACATTGATGTTGTCGATATAGATTCCGTATTTCTTCTGATTGCCATTTCCGGAATTGTCATTTCCGGAAGAAACGGACCGGATTGCTGTTCCCGAGGAGGAAGCTGTCACCGCCTCTGTTCCCTGCAGATTTTCAGCCGAAGACGAAGAAACGGCCACCGCATTTAAGGTGTCCGCTCCCGTCTCCCCTGTATTGTCTGTATTCTCCGCAGCCATCGCCGGGAGAACAAGTGTGACAATCATCAGAAGTGCCAGAATGATGGCGATCACGCCGGCAATCAGCCGGCGTTTCCGCTCCATCCTTTCCCTTCTGTCTGTTTTCTTATGTTCGGTTTTTCTACTCATTCGCACACGCAGTCTTCTGAAAATGAAATGTAATTGTCTGCATCAGATGAAAAGGCAGCCGCATTAGAATTTATCCAGCTTCAGGTTAAAGATCTGCAAAACATCTTTCTTTTCGGGCATTGCGGGAATCGCGCCGCGCTTTTCCACGCAGAGACCGGCTACAATGTTCGCAAATCTTATGAACTCTGCCGCCTGCTCCTGATCGAGATCCTCCGGTCTGATCTTGAACTCGGCAAATCTTGAGAGAAGGCCTCCCCAGAAGGAATCTCCCGCGCCTGTCGTATCGACAACCTTTCTGGTCTGAGAAGGTGCCTTTACCACAAAATTCTTCGTGCGGAGCATCGCTCCGTCCTTACCGAGAGTTACCACGACGCACTTCACTCCTTCATCCAGAAGTGCTCCGGCAGCATCATACGGATCCTCGATATCCGTCAGAAGCTTTGTCTCCTCATCAGACAGCTTCATAATATCCACATACTTCACCACGGAACGCATCTGAGCCTTGGCTTCTTCCTCGCTCTTCCACAGCGGCGCACGGTAATTCGGATCATAGGATATGATCGCTCCTGCCTTCTTTGCCTGCTCTACGGCAAAAATTGTCGCGCTCCTTGCAGGTTCATTGGTGAGTGACAGGGACCCGAAATGGAAGATCCGTGTCTGGTTGATAATGTCCATATTGACCTCGTCCGAGCGGATCATGGTGTCAGCTCCGGGCTTTCTGGCAAACGAAAATTCACGGTCACCGTCATGAAGCGTCACAAACGCAAGCGTTGTGAAATAATCAGGGTCAATTCTCAGTCCCTCTGTATTGACATGATTCTCGTCCAGCGTCTTCTTGAGGAGACGTCCGTGCATATCATCTCCGACTTTTCCGATAAAGGCGGTTTTCATGCCAAGCCTGGAAGCCGCAACCAGAACGTTAGCCGGAGCTCCTCCCGGATTCTGCTCAAACAGTGTCCTACCCGCCTCACTGGTGCCGCAAGGCGTAAAATCAATCAGTAATTCACCCATCGCTGTAACGTCGTACATAGAATTCTCTCCTCTCGATATCTGAATTATGAAGCAACATTCATACGATATACCGCACGATAATCTTTCTTGAATAGAATCGACGCGGAAGTGCCTGGTGCGCATTGCTGATAGACAGCACATGCTGTGCCGCTATTCTTTTTTATAATAGCATAAAAAAGAAGAAGCGCATAGACGATTTCGCGCGTTCGCCGTGTTTCACACCGCTTCACGCTCATACCTGTTGTCGTCGCTAATGTTCTTGCCCACTGGTGAGCAAGCTCCCCGTGGGCCAAGAACATTGCGACTGGACTTATACAGTAAAAGAGCTCCGAAGACCTGTATGAAAGGCATCCGGAGCTTTTGAGCAGCGCGAGACGGGATTCGAACCCGCGACCCCAACCTTGGCAAGGTTGTACTCCACCCCTGAGCCACTCGCGCACTTACTTATTTAAATATCAGCTCGTTTCTTCAAAACTGACGATATTGAGGATACAATAACTGTATCCATTTGTCAATAGATAATTTTATTTTTTATCTTCAGGTATTTTATTTTTTCTTCAGGATCTCATGATGGCACTCAGAACATATTGATTGTTCGGAAAGCTCTTCTGTGTGATGTTCTCCAGTCGGATCAGATCTACATCCAGCCAGAGTTCTTCTGCGGTAATCATAATATTGGCGAACATGATTCCGAAGTTTACCTCCTCCCACCGGTACTTCTCCAGATTGTCCGCCTTGTGTTTCTTCGTAAAAACGTGGATCCTGTCGTCGAAAACCACAAATCTCCAGGGCTGAATATTCATCGAGGAGGGAGCATATCTCGCCGCTTCAAGGAGCTGCTTCATCCACGAGCGGGGGACTTCCTTGAACACGCACAGCTCGTCCAGAGGCAGCCTTTTTGCATCCCCCCTGCTTCTGACCGGAGATTCCTTGCTTTTTCCAAAGGCAAGAATTCCGATTAGTTTCATGTTGCCTTTTTGCTGCAGACTGCCCGGAACCGCTGTACTTCCGACGAAGCATGCACCCAGTCCTTTACAGCACAGATACAGATTCATCTGTTCCATGAGGTATCCCATATTCATCTGGCATCGTGCCGTATCCCTCGAATAAAAGAGCATATAGTAAGGCGCCTTTACCCGGTGAAGCTGACGGATATGAAAGGATTTTCTGATGTTTTCACAGATCAGGATATCTGTCTCAAAATCTCCAAGCAGATTGGGCAATTCCGCATAGTGAGAACGGATTTCATTGAGCAGGCCCTCCTGCAGCGGCTCAAATATATATTTATGAACGGATTTTCTTACAAATATTGCTTCGTACAGATTCATGCCCATCACCCTGAACAAATAACCAAAAATATTATATGTAACATAATTGTAACATATTAATTTATAAATTCAAGGGCAGACATGATTTTTTAAATGTCGGGCAGACATCATTATTTTCAATGTCAGTCACCTGTGGCAGCTGCGAGAATTGCCAATACCTTAAAATTGCGGGAGGGCGAAGCACAGGGCTATCCTCAGCCCATACAGGATATTGCGTTGTTTTTAGCATGGTGTTTTACTGCTGCAGTGCCACCACGGTTTCTATTGATCCGCTCCACGCAAACATATCCACCGGATATGCCTCACCTGCACGGTAACCGTGTTTTCTGAAATACCGCAGATCTCTGGCAAGAGTCTCCGGGTTGCACGAGATATACACAATCCGTTCCGGCTTCATGGAGGATACAGCATCTATGAAGGTCTCGGTACTGCCCGATCTGGGAGGATCCATGAACAGGACATCCACCTTCTCTCCTGCCGCTGCCATCCGCTCCAGAAATCTTCCTGCGTCATCCTGGTAGAACCGGATATTCCGGACTCCGTTCATTCGTGCGTTATACCTGGCGTCACGCACGGCATCCGCATTCAGCTCCACGCACGTAACTTCGCTCGCGCTGCCCGACGCCGCGATTCCGATCGTCCCGATCCCGGAGTAGGCGTCAAAAACCTTCTCCCTTCCAGTCAAAGCAGCCAGCTCAATTGCCTTCCTGTAGAGCACCTCTGTCTGAATCGAATTGATCTGATAGAAGGAAGACGGAGAGATCCGGAATTTCTTCCCGCACAGAATGTCCTCGATATATCCCTTTCCATAAAGGACAATATTCCTCTCCCCGAGAACCATGCTCGTATTTTTTTCATTGAGATTCAGCACGATTGATGTAATCTCCGGGTGCTCCTTCCGGAGAGCCTTTACAAAATTATTCTTCGAGGGAAAAATCGGAGATGTCACTACCAGAGTCACCAGAATCTGACCGGTCTTATGTCCGACCCGCACCATTACATGGCGGAGCAGTCCATATCCGGAATTCTCATTGTAGATGGTGATCCGGAAAGAAGGTGCCAGTCTCCGGATCGTCCCGATGATGCGGTCGGCTCTCTGGTCTTCGATCAGGCATCTCTCGACCGGAACGACATGATGTGTTCCCGCCTCATAAACTCCGGATACGATGCTCCCGTCCCTCTTTCTCTGAAATGCAGCATTAACTTTATTTCTGTAAAAATAAGGATAGGACATACCGACAATCTTCTCTGTCCGGGCAAGTCCCTCCAGTTCTTTTCTCACCCGGTTTTCCTTTACTCTCAGCTGCTCTTCATATGTAACACTTCTGAACTCGCAGCCTCCGCATTTCCTGTAAACCGGGCATTTCAGAAAATCCGCCTCGTCTGTCTGCGGTTCTGCATCTTTTTGATTCATCTTTGCAGCCGCCTTCTGGCCTCTCAGATATGGCTTCTGATTCTCTGGATTCCGGTCTTTCTTATTTATTTTCTGATTCTTCATAGCAGCTTCTTTCTGTGTACGATACCATCTCTGCACTTCACTTCAGGCGCAGATGACAACGCAGCCGTTTCCCGGTATTGATGATGTTTTCCGATATTACTAAGGTTTCTCCATGCAACTGACGTTTCTCAAACGGCAGCCGGTTCGCGTCTCAGAAGACGATCCCGAGCCGGTCGATCACAAGCCCCCAGAATACGCCAATGAGATAGAGCGCAATTGTGATTTTGATATTATCCTTCATATGCCTGCGGTCCGAGCGGAACAGAATCAGAAGCCCGACGCCGGCGCCAATCAACAGGCCGGTCATCATCTGACCGGAGGTCAGGATTCCCTTCAGATAGAGCTCGGTAATTGTGACGGAAGCCCCGCAGTTCGGAATCAGACCGATCAGTCCGGAAAGTGCTACACCCAGCAAAGGTTCCCCCGACAGAAAGGCACCGACTCTTTCTTCTCCGATTCCTTCAATTGCAAACCCCGCCAGAAAGGTGATAATCAGGATGAAGATGGTAATCTCTATCGTATGCAGGAAAGCCGATAGAAAAATATTTCCCTCCTCGCAGTGGCAGTTGTCCTGCTCGCAGAGATCATGAATGTGACGGTCCGTCCGCGGATGTTTTCTCCGATAGACCCGGAGAAAGGCATCAACAATCAGACCGGAAATCGCGCCCAGAATGATCTTTGTCCCGATCACAGATACAATCGTCTTGATATTTACCTGCTCCGAGATAAAGATGGGAAGCATTTCATCAGACGTTGAGAGAAAAACGGCGAGCAGCGTTCCAACGGTGATCACCCCGCCGGAGTACATGCTTGCCGCGGCTGCAGAAAATCCGCACTGCGGAATTACTCCGGTGGCAGCGCCGACGATTGGTCCGAGACGACGCGCACGCTGAAGCATGGAGATGGTTTTCTCCTGTGCTCTTTCCTCCAGCCATTCCATCAGGAGATACGTGATATACAGAAATGGAATCAGTTTCAGTGTATCAGTCAATGTATCTTTCAGTACATCCAGCAGCATGATATCCTCCGTTGTCTACTTGACACATATCTGTTTCCATCATAAACTAGCAATGCGGAAAAACCGCCGATGGAAACGCAATTTTCATGCCCTCCAAGAGGGCATCCGCAACTCATATGACACAGCACATGGATTAAGATATGATCAGGTGATTTATGACATTTTCCAGTATGTTTTTTATCCTCGGCTTCCTGCCGGCATTTTTTCTAATTTATAAGATATTTCCGAAGCAGTCAAGTAGAAACGTCATACTGCTTCTTTTTTCTATCCTCTTCTATCTGTTCGGCGGCCTTCGGTTCTTGATTCTTCTGATTGCTGAGGCGTTCATCGGATGGGTCTTCGGTCTCCGGATTGAAAAATCCGCTGGAAAAAAAAGACTGCAAAGCGGTCTTCTGGCGATATCGGTTCTGATTTTTCTTGCGATCCTCGGCGGCTTCAAGTACACGGATTTTGTATTTTCGAATCTCAACGAGGCTTTCGGAGCCAGACTGACTGTGCCCTCTGTCGCTCTTCCGCTCGGCATCTCCTTCTATACATTTAAGCTGATTTCCTACGCTGCAGATGTGTATCATGATAGAGTATCTGCTCAGAAAAGCTTTCCGGTTTTTCTCACCTACGTGATCTGTTTTCATACCATTCTGCAGGGACCGATTGTCCGTTACACGGATATGCGAAAGGAGCTTGATCACCGCATCATGGACCGCCGCACCTTCTCCGAAGGTATGTACCGGTTTTCTCTTGGTCTTGCCAAGAAAACCATTCTGGCGGATCATATGGGAACACTCGCCAATCAGCTTTTTCCGGCCTCACGGGGAATCGCAGCGGTTTCCCCCGCCTCTGCCATCCTCGGCTCAATATGCTTTACCCTTCAGATGTATCTGGATTTCTCCGCGTACTCGGACATGGCGATCGGCCTTGGCAGGGCTGTCGGATTTCACTATAAGGAGAACTTTAACTATCCCTATATTGCCACATCTGTTAAGGATTTCTGGCGCCGCTGGCATATCTCACTGTCTTCATTTTTCCGGGACTACGTCTACATCCCGCTTGGCGGAAACCGCAGAGGCTTTGCCAGACAGACCTTCAATCTCCTGGCAGTCTGGCTTCTCACCGGTCTGTGGCATGGCGCGGACTGGAACTTCATCCTGTGGGGACTCTATTATTTTGTGTTTATTTTTCTCGAAAACCTTGTCGCCCGGCTTCGAAAAGGCAGAGCAGAGAACAGCGATGACACCAGCCATGCCGCGCCGTCGATTCCCGCCAGAATTCTCGGACATCTGTATACGATTCTGGTGTTCAATTTCGGATGGGTTATTTTCCGGTTCACAGACTTCAAACAACTGAAGACAGCGCTATCTCATTTTCTGAACTGGTCCTCGGGCTGGCAGGATGTCTCCATTCTTCTCACGGTGAAGAACAACCTGTTCATCCTGATACTCTGTGTTCTGGTATCAACCCCGCTGTTTTCCACTCTCTCCCATCGGGCAGAGATCCGCATGCAGGAAAAACGTGTGTCCAAAAATGGCTTCTATGCCGTACGGCTTGCCTTCGCCGGTATCTGTTTTGTACTGGCGATCTGCGCACTTGCGGGAGCGACTTATCATCCCTTCCTGTATAACCAGTTCTGAGAGGCTTGCATTCATGACGAATCATCTGAAAGACTTGCATTCATAACGAATCATCTGAGAGACATGCATTCATGACGAATCATCTGAGAGGCTTGCATTCATGAAAAATCAAAAGAAAAAAGGAAAAGAAAAAGATATACATAACTATCTCAAAAAGAACGTCCGCTGTCTCAGGCGCTGGCAGAAGCTGTACTGTGCAGCCTTCTGCGTCGGCTTCGGCGTGTTCGGCATTCTCGGTCTCAATATGGATCTTCGCCCGAAAATCTCTCTTCTGGAAAAAAGAACCCTTGCGAAGTTTCCTCAGGTTTCTTTCTCCGGCATCTGGAACGGAGATTTTTTCGATGAACTCGTGACCTGGTACTCCGACACCTATCCGACACGGGACGCCATGCTGACCGTAGACTCAGAGATTGAGAACTGGTACGGAATCCGCGGAACCGCTCTATACGGAACCGCATCGGGCTCAGCTGCGGATGCGATCCCGGACACATCCTCGGTCAGCCTCGCCCCGATTGTGGAGCAGAGCTCAAACGAGGAAAACATCACCAATGATCATTCCATCTCCTCCGATTCCCTTTCATCAACACAAAGCCGGTCATCTTCCGCTTCTTCCGCAGACGCCGGATCATCCCGTCCAACCGACACTCCTTCCACAGCGGCACAATCCACGGAGAAGGACGGGACCATTCACGAAGTACCGGACGCGGTCGGTCAGGTCTACATCACCGGAGACCGCGGATTTGATATTTACTATTTTAATCAGGAAAATGTGGATGCTTATGCCTCAATGATCAACACGGTAAAATCCCGCGTCGGTCAGCAGGTGAACCTTTACGATATGATTATTCCGACCGGATTCGGTGTGGATCTCAGTGAAGACGTTCAGAAATCTCTCGGAGGATCCAGTCAGAAGGACGCCATCAGTTATGCCTACGACCGGATGGATCCCTCTGTGAAAAAGGTTTCGGTATTTGATACCCTTGTCAGCCACAACTCCGAGTATCTGTATTTCCGGACTGACCACCACTGGACCTCACTCGGCGCATACTATGCGTATCAGGAGTTCTGTAAGGCGAAGGGAATTACTGCACATAAAACCAGTGATCTTCAGGAGAAGGATTTTCCCGGCTTCATCGGCACCTACTATTCTCTGAGCAACCAGTCCTCTGCTCTTGGGAATAATCCTGACACTGTACAGGCATGGATTCCGAACGGAACAAACGAGATGACGTACACCGATCAGAACGGAAACTCATATTCGTATCCGATTGTGGCGGATGCAAGCACCTTTTCATCAGAGAATAAATATCTCGCCTTTATCGCAGGCGATCAGCCCTATGAGGAAATTCATAATCCGGCAATTACCGACGGTTCCTCCTGTCTCATTCTGAAAGAATCCTTTGGAAACTGCTTTGTGCCGTGGCTGGTAGATCATTATCAAAACCTGTATGTCATTGATTACCGCTATTACAACGGCAATCTGACACAGTTCGTACCGGATCATCAGATACAGGATGTCATCTTCCTCAACAATACCGAAGCGGTCACTGCAGACCGGGCAGCGATGATGCTCAATCTGTTCCCGTGAATGCCTGATTTCGTATTTCTGTGCATTCACCGGATCTCGCCATTGTACCATCCTGAAAGAATATAAGCTGTCTGCTTCACCTTTCCTTCGATTTCAAGATTTCATACAGGTGCGTGGCTAACCGGAAAGAATGCAAATTGTCTGCTCCTGCATTTCATATGCACTCAGATCTCAGATACCATGCAGACGTTCTCTGATCTTCTGCCCCTCCGGAGTTGCAGCAAGCCCGCCTCTTCCGGTCTCCCTGAGCTCGGAAGGAAGGCTTCTCCCGATACTCTTCATCGCGTCTATCACCTCATCCGGCGGAATACGGCTTCGGATTCCCGCCATGGCGAGGTCGGCGGATGAAACGGCATTCAATGCTCCGATGACATTCCGCTTCACGCACGGCACCTCTACAAGCCCTGCAACCGGATCACAGACGAGCCCGAGAAGTGAGCTCAGAGCGATTGCGCTTCCATGGATAATTGCCTCTGACGAGCCTTCAAGCAGATATACAGCCGCGCCGGAGGCCATCGCGGAGGCGGATCCGATCTCCGCCTGACAGCCGCCTTCGGCACCGGCAAGGCAGGCTCTCAGTGCGATGACTCCTCCGATTCCCGAAGCTACATACAGAGATTCCACCATTTTTCGATCCGGAAAGTGGTATTTTTCCTGCATCGATATCAGGACTGCCGGTACAACACCGCATGATCCCGCCGTCGGTGCCGCTACAATCCGCTTCATACAGGCATTTGACTCTGCCACCCTCAGCGCCCGTTCCATAACCTTTCCGCAAAAACCTCCGACGATGCTCTCCCCGCCCTCATGATACCGGCGCAGCTTCTGTGCGTCAGTTCCGACCAGGCCGCTCGCGGAATACAGATCCGGATCATAGTTGGTATCCGAATCCCGCATCGCGGTGTAGATTTCCTCCATTTTTTCCATGGATCCCTCTTCTGAAATTCCTTCCTCTCTGCAATCGTCGAGAATGACTGCCTTCCAGAACGGAATCTGCTGTTCACTGCAAACCTTTGCAATCTCTTCTAGTGAATGATACAAACTTCTCCTCCCCTTGCCTATGCACGAATCTGCTGCCCTGCATCCGAGCGTTCTCTGTTCTCTATTTCATCCGGAGACGGGATAACACTCTTAATCCCCCTCCTGCAGACTGTAATAAGTTACCTTCTCGATCCCCTCCAGATGTTCCAGCCATTTCAGCGACTCACGCGGAATTTCCTGGTCGCATTCAATGACCATCACCGCATGGCCGCCTCTTCCCGAGCGATAGAGCTGCATCGTCGCGATATTCACGGACTTATGCTCCAGCATACTGGTCACCTCTGCTACATGGCCGGGCTGATCCAGGTTGTGAACGATCAGTGTCGGAAGATCTCCGCTGAAGTTTGCCTCCAGTCCATCGATCCGGTTAATCATGATCCTTCCGCCACCGATCGAAGACGCCTGAACCTCCAGCTTCCGTCCGCTCTCCGACGTCAGATTCAGAAGAACCGAATTCGGATGTGCGTCTTCTCCCAGATCGATCGCTCCGAAACGGTATCTCAGTCCCTCCTCTTCTGCAATCCGGAAGCTGTCCGGAATCCGGCTGTCATCCACCGCGAAACCCATCAGGCCGGCGACCAATGCCTTGTCGGTTCCGTGTCCCTTACCTGTCGCCAGAAATGATCCGTGCAGCAGAATCTCCGCATCGGTGATTTTCTCTCCGGTCAGCTTCCGGCAGACATTTCCGATCTTCACAGCGCCTGCGGTATGAGAGCTGGAAGGTCCTACCATCACGGGCCCTGTAATATCAAAGATGTTCATTTCCTTCCTCCTGTCTGTGTGATGCTGTGAACATCTGATCCTGTCTCATGTTCTGCGTCATGATAAACAGTAATCCGTTCTTATATATACAAAAAAGCACGGGAAATGATGCAGCAATAGCAATCACTGCATTCCCGTGCTCCTCCGTTATCTGAAATCCGGGGTGCCGTACATATCGTACGGTGTTACCTGATATACATAATAATTGATCCAATTCGCGTAAAGAGCCGCAGACGTCGCCCTCCAGGTCAGCAACGGCTTCTTCTCCGGGTCATCGTCCGGATAATAGTTCTCCGGCATGGCGATATCCATTCCTTTTGCCAGATCCCGCTTATACTCCCGGTCAAGGGTCATACGGTCATACTCCGGATGTCCCTGTACGAAGACCTTCCTTCCGTCGTCTGCCATTCCAAGGAAAAAACCGGCCTCATCCGAATCCGTGAGAACGGTAATCTCCGGGTGATGCTGAAGTTCATCCATCGGAATTTCGGTGTGACGGGAATGCGGGCAAAGGAACACATCATCAAAGCCTCTGACCAGCGGAATCTTGCGCTTATGAATCTGATGCTCGAAGAGGCCGAACATCTTGTGGTCGAGAAGCCTTTTCTGAATCCCGTAGAAATGATACATCGCCGCCTGTGCGCCCCAGCACTGATACATGGTTGAAGTCACATGCTTTTCAGACCAGTCCATGATCTCACAGAGTTCATCCCAGTAATCTACTTCTTCAAACTCCATCAGCTCAACCGGCGCGCCGGTCACAATCATCCCGTCATAATACTCTCTGCAGATATCCTCAAACGTCACATAAAACTTCTGAATATGACTGATCGAAGTATTCTTCACGTGATGAGAGGCAGGAACCATGAAGGTAATATCAATCTGAAGCGGTGAATTTGACAGACAGCGGAGAAGCTGAAGCTCCGTATCTTCCTTCAGCGGCATCAGATTCAAAATCAGGATCTGCAGTGGACGGATGTCCTGGTGTATTGCGCGGTCCTCATCCATGACAAATATATTCTCTTTTTCAAGAACCTCCTTGACGGGAATATCATTCTGAATCTTAATAGGCATATGGAATCCTCTTTTCGTATATACAATTGCTGCATCCTGCGTCCACAGGGCTATAGCGATTACATTTTCTGGCAGTCATATGCGTATATTATACGCTTTCTCCATATAACGTTCAAGACAGCATCGCGAGCAGTCCCGCCTCATCGATGACAGGAACACCGAGCGCCTGTGCCTTCTCCAGTTTGCTTCCCGCGGCTTCTCCGGCTACCAGATAGCTCGTCTTCCTGGATACGGAACCTGTGCATTTTCCGCCGTTTTTCTCAATCAGGGCCTTTGCCTCTGCCCTTCCGAGGGTCGGGAGTGTTCCGGTCACTACGATGGTGAGACCGGCAAGCTTGTCCGTGGTATCTTCTTTCTCCATTTCCATTTTTAGGCCATAGTCCGAAAGTCTGTTCAGGATCTTCTGATTCTCTTCGTTTGAGAAGAAGTTCACAATATCCCGCGCTGTCGTTTCGCCGATATCCGGAATCTGTACAAGGTCATCTTCTGTTGCTACCTCCAGTTCCCTGATGCTCCGGTAATGCTTCATCAGTTCGCGGGCTGTTGACCCGCCTACATTGCGGATTCCGAGTGCGGTCAGAAGTCTGACGGGGCTGTTGGATTTGGATTTTTCTATGGCTGCCAGAACCTTATCCGTATTTTTTTCCTTGCCGATAATTCCCTTTTCGATCAGCTCGTCCCGATGCTGCTTCATGCAGTAGATGTCGGCGTAATTCCTGAGATAGTTCTCCTTCACAAGCTCATCCACCAGTGTCTCTCCGAGACCTGTAATATCCATGCAGTTTCTCGAGGTGAAATACGAAATCGTGCGCGTCAGCTGCGCGGGACAGGAGGGATTCACACATCGGATATCGGCCGTATCCTCCTCACGGATCAGCGGCTGTCCGCAGATCGGACAGAAGCGGGAGGCCTGATAGACCTGTTCCGGTTCTGTGATGCATCCCGTCAGTTTCGGAATAATATCTCCGCTCTTCCGGATCTTGTATACGCCTCCGATTCCGATTTTCATATCACGGATATAATCCTGATTGTGCAGCGTAACCCGTGATACGCTGGTTCCGCACAGCCTTGCCGGCTTTCCCGTTTCCTTGTCATATACATGGCCGATGAAGCCGATCTTTCCGGTTCTTCCCACAGTTTCTTCGATGGATTCCATCACGACGGGCCGCTCTTCCGGCGGATATTTATAGGCAATATGCCCTGCGGAATATTTGCTTCCCGCCGGGAAATCCGACCGGTATGCGATCTGATCAATTTTTACAACCGCGCCGTCAATGTCATAGGGAAGCTCGTCCCGCATCTCACCGATGCGTGTGATCGCCTGAAGCACTTCTTCCGGGCTGCTGCACAGCGTGTGACTGACGGTTTCGATCTTTCTCTCCGAGAGCCAGTCCAGCGCTCTGTCGTGACGCTCCATCAGTTCTGCCGGGCCATCCTGCACATTAAAAATAAACATGCGAAGACCACGCTTCTTCGTAATGGAAGGATCGAGCTGCCGAAGGGTTCCCGCCGCCAGATTCCGTGGATTCGCCGCGATTTTCCTGCCGTTTTTTTCCTGTTCTTCATTAAAGCGTTCGAAATCCTCATGGGTCATATAGACCTCTCCGCGAAGCTCAAGATAGTCATAGGGCGCACGGATGGTTTTCTGTACACTCGGAATCACTATGGCATTTGCCGTTACATCCTCGCCGGTGAATCCGTCGCCGCGGGTCTCCGCGGTCTCCAGACGCATAGTTCCTGCTCCGTTACCCCGGTATCGGAGCGTCATCGACAGGCCGTCGATTTTCTGTTCAACGGAAAACTGGGCGTCCGGATGCACAGTCAGCACCTTCTTCACCCACTCCGTGACATCCTCATAGTGAAAAACATCCTCGATCGAAAGCATCGGTACATTGTGGACAATCTTTACGCCCGCTTCCCTTTTTGCGACTCCGCCGATAATCTGAGACGGCGAATCCGGCGTAATCCATTCCGGATGTTCTTCTTCGGCTGCCTTTAATTTCTGCATTAGCTGATCATATTCATAATCCGTTATCTCAGGCTCGTTGCGGTTGTAATACAGATCCATGTGATGCATGATCGTCGTCTTCAGTTCATTATACTCATCAAAACTCATTTCTCACCTGTTCCTCCGGGATAATCCCTGTCCATACCTGCCGTTCCTGCCTGTTTCTCGGGAATCCTTCCGCCTGTCCATGCATGACGCCCCTTCCCGGTTCTGCGCGATCATTTTACCTGACCATGTCTGCCGTTCCTGCCCGTTTCTCCGGAATAGCCCCATTCAGTGTTGCTTTCAGCTCGCGGATCTCATCCGGCGTCATCTCATCCAGATCACCCGGCTTCATCTCTCCGATCCGCACATTGACGACCCGGATACGCTTTAGGCTTTGAACGCCGTATCCGCAGTACTTGCACATGCGGCGGATCTGCCGGTTCAGCCCCTGGGTCAGAATGATCCGGAAACTGCGCCTTCCCGTCTGTTTCACCCGACACGGTCTTGTCGTAACCCCCAGCTCAGAAAGATAGATGCCCCCGCGCATTCTGTCCAGAAAATCTTCCGTAACATCCCTGCTGACCGTTACTTCGTATTCCTTTTCATGGAAATTCCGCGCTGTCATCATTTCCTGGATCAGGTCTCCGTCATCCGTCAGAATCAGGAGGCCCTCGGAATTCTTGTCCAGCCTTCCGGCATAGGTAACACGCCGCGGATACTTCAGATAATTTCCCAGGTTGTTCTTTTCTCTGGATTCGAAGGTACACACAATTCCCGTCGGTTTATAGAACTTCAAATAGATCTTGTCCATCGGCAGAACAGCTCTTTTCCCGTCGAACATGACACGATCTCCCTCTTCTACCTGTGACCCCGGTGCAGCTTTTTTCCCATTGATAGAAACATGACCGGCTTCCACAAGCCGGTCTGCTTCACGGCGCGAACATATTCCGCACTCACTAAGATATTTGTTGATTCTCATAAATTACTCCAAATACAGCCGGCCCGGAGATGACTCGCAAAAAAATCCGGAACCGGCTGTATGAATATATATACGGGTGCTCCGCAGCCACAGCGCGGAGCACCTGACTTTATATATATTCTGGCGCCCCGACCGCGGGGCATTGTCGTTATTGAGTATCTGTCGTTGTGTCAGTGGCTGTATCTGCTGTGCCACTATTTTCCTCTTCCGTTCCGCTGTTTCCTGTGGAATCCGTGCCATTATCCCCGGAGCTATCCTCCGCTGAAGCTGAACCTGCATCTGAACTGCTGTCTGCCGCACTGGAGCCGAGCGTTGAGATATAGTTCTTGAGGTCTTCATTCGCGTTGACAACTGCGTCATACTTGCTCTGAACATCGGCGATCAGCGCCTTTGCGGATTCTGTGGATGCGGCGTCACTCATCGCCTTCTGAATCTCCTCTGAGGAATCATCCGAGATCACAAGCTTGCCGCTGTCATCAGGTGCCACATAAAATTCGGAAAGGCCGGGAATAGTGTCCGCATAGTCCTTGTACTTGTAACTGTATTCCACAAAAGCAATGTAAGTGCCTTCAGAAGGACCCGGGTACGAATATGTCGTAATATTCGAATACGACTCGATCGTTCCGCTGTTTCCGCTGGAAATCAGATCCCCAAAGTATGTCTGAACTGCGGCGTTTACGTCTCCGGAATCCTTCTTAAGTGTGTCCGTACCGGAAGAAGAAGAACTTACAGAAGCTGATCCCGAGCTGACGGCCGGTGTTACGCTGTTGTTCTCAGAAGATGAATCCGCGTCGGACGCGGTTGATGAGACGGACTGAACTGCCTGTCCCGTGGCATTCTGCGGCTGCTCGTTTCTCTTAAGAATCCCACGTACGAGGAAAACAAGCACGATAATGACGACGACGATCGCCGCAATTAGTTCGATATATCTCAGACGGTCCGAAATCCATTCCAGAACAGGATTATATTTACGTTTTGGTTTTCTGTTTCTATTATTTTCTGACATAAAACAGTACTCCTTCTGTGAATTGCGGGAGTGCGCAGTACAGAGCGATCCGAAGCCTGTATGCCTGTAAAACATTTACAGAACTATTGGTGCCGTTCATAACCCTGCTGGTTCCATAAGCTCTTAAAACCGCGCAGCAGACTGCATATCAGTTATCTCCGTTACAGGTATAAGAAAAGCCGGGTAAATGTCAAGACATCTATCCGGCAGTTCCTTCGCGCGTCTGGAGGGATTCGAACCCCCGCCACACGGTACCGGAAACCGTTGCTCTATCCCCTGAGCTACAAACGCATTTCAAATTTCCGCAACAAAAAGATTTTAGCACATAGAACTGCAAATGTCAAATTACTGTATAAGCTCTTCGAAAACGCAGACAGGATCGTCACGCGCGAAGCGTGTGTAAGAGACTGTATGCGATTTCGAAGGCAACAGGTATGAGCACGAAGTGACGCGCGAGCGGCACGGAAGTGCGAATACCTGTAGGATTGCGGGAGTGCGGAGCACGGAGCAATCCGTAGCTTATACAGTATGTGTCACGACTTACTGTATAAGTCCAGTCGCAATGTTCTTGGCCCACGGGGAGCTTGCTCACCAGTGGGCAAGAACATTAGCGACGACAACAGGTATGAGCATGGAGCGGTGCGAAGCAACGCAGGAATGCTCATACCTGTTAGCGGCACGGAAGCTGCGAAGCAGCGAAGTGACGCGGGGACTTATACAGTTTGTGGCATACTGTATCTCGAAAACGCAGACAGGATCGTCACGCGCGAAGCGTGTGTAAGAGACTGTATGCGATTTCGAAGACAACAGGTATTTTTTACTCTTATGGAAAGCACATTTCCGTCACGCCCGATACATTCTCGCTTCGGGCTTCTTGTACAGATACACATGATCCGACAATACATCCTGTTCTTCGACATTCGTCTGATTGATGTCGCAGACCATCCGGTTCAGCTCTGATGTCCGGTAAATCCCGTCATCCGGCAGAATCAGGCATTCATGAATGCTGCTCGGGATGATAAAGTAGTCGCTGTCCAGTCTTTGAGCAATATGATTCGTCACATCCGGAAGCGCAATACACACCGCTCCATACATCCGGGACTGATTCGTCAGGAGATACAGGGGAGTCTCAGGAACCTCCCCCTCGCTGCACCTCAGATCCTCTTCCAGAATTTTTACCAGCGGCTGAAAAAGGATCTCACTATGTTCTGCCGTCGCAGCCATGGCATCCTTCATGACCTGGTCCGCGCTGATTCCCCAGATCTGCAGATGTTCATTCCGGATCTGAATCATGCAATCCGGGTAATCCGGCACGCTCAGATCATATACACACGTTATTGCCAAATCCATCCAGCGCAGATGGGGCACCTCGCAGAGATGCTCCCGGTTCTTCTTCTCACTGATCAAATGACACCGGAGATTCTTCTGCACCTCGTCATAATTCTGAAAAAATCCCGAGGGCAGCTTCCGGTATACACCACTCATTTTCTCACGTTCCTGAAGGATGAGATTCACGATATGCCGAATGGAAACTCCGGTTTCCCACATGTCGTAATAATCTTCCAGGTACTGCATCGGCTGAGGCCGGTCCGTACTGTCCCGCAGAACAAGCGCTCTCCGCCTGACTCCATTGTTTTTGCGGACTTCACAGACTCTTACATCCGTACTGTCAGCAGAGTCCTCCTTCATCTCGTGTACCAGAAGCTGTTCAAACTCATCGTAGCTCATAAAAATTCCTCCTTAAATAAAATTTATGTGTGGAATGTTCTATCTTTTGGGGATTTGTGAAAAGGGATTCCAATACAAAGGGAATCAGAAATGGAAAGGTAGAAAAAAGGCAGAAACCCGGATACGGAACTGAAAAAGAATGAAGAAAGAAAAAATGAAAAAAGAATACAAATAATTTAAAAATTGAGAATTGGATAAGAGAATAAGAATTAATAATATCAGAAGAGAAGTAATAACATCAGAAGAAAAGATAAGCTCCGCGCAGGCAGCATATCTGCCATGCGCGGACACGACTCCGGCTGTCGTCGGGGCAGCAGCGGAATCTATTTATCTGATTCAGACACGTTTGAGGTATTCGCCGGTTCTGGTATCGATCTGGACTTTGTCGCCCTGGTTTACAAACAGCGGTACATTGATCTGTGCTCCGGTCTCAACAGTGGCCGGCTTTGTAGCGCCCTGAGCAGTGTTTCCGGCAAATCCGGGCTCTGTCTCTGTGATCTCAAGCTCGACAAAGAGCGGTGCCTCTACTGCAAATACATTTCCATTGTAGGAATTCAGCTTTACGACCTCATTCTCTTTTACAAACTTCAGAGAATCACCTACCGTCTCGCTGTTTACTGCAATCTGATCAAAGGTCTCGGGATCCATGAAGTAATACAGATCTCCATCATTGTAAAGATACTGCATGTCATGCCGGTCAATTCTCGCTGCCGGGAATTTCTCGGTCGGACGGAATGTCTTCTCTACAACGCCGCCATTAATCACGTCTTTCAGTTTTGTTCTGACGAAGGCTGCTCCCTTGCCCGGTTTTACATGCTGAAACTCAATTACCTGGCAAACTTTTCCTTCGATTTCAAGGGTCATACCATTTCTAAACTCACCAGCTGCTACATCTGCCATGTGATGTTACCTCCTTATTTACCTGCGTGTCATTTTTTGCAATAGACCGTGATTTATTATATATAATTTTTACCTGATTTTCAACATTTTTTTTGGATGCCGTCTGTTCCCCTGTCACGCGCATACGCCTTCAGAACAGGCTTTTCCAAAAACCGCTTCAGCACGATCTGGATCTCCTCCTTCGGATCGATCGGATTGACAAGAATGCAGTACATCCCCGCTCGTCTGGCTCCCCAGACATCTGTAAAGAGCTGGTCTCCGATGAAGATCGTCTTGTCGGTCGGAACCTGAATGATTTCGCAGGCCCTGCAGTATCCCTTCACGGAAGGCTTGTTCGCCATGCAGAGATAATCCGACTCCACGTCAGCCGCAAAGGGAGCAACTCTTGATTTGCGGTTGTTTGAGATCAGGCAGGTCCGGAATCCCATCTCATGAAGCCTGCGAAACAGATCGATTGCCCTTCTGTCAGCAGGCGCGCCGTGCGGGACAAGGGTATTGTCAATATCGAAGGTCACTCCCCGGTATCCTTTTTCATACCAGGAGGCAAAATTGATATGATACGCGGAATCCAGCCATTCATCCGGATAAAATTTCTTCAAAAATCCATGGTTTTTCATTCTGCGTGCGTACCCTTCTCTCTTTCCCTGCATTTTCTTATTTTCTCTCATCGAGAGGAATGTATTCGCCGTTCGGACAGATGTTCATATAAGCCGGACGGATGATCTTATCTACATTGATCAGCTCCTCCAGGCGGTGCGCACTCCATCCGACAATTCTCGCGCAGGCGAAAATCGGTGTATACAGCTCAAGCGGCAGGTCCAGCATGCTGTAGACGAAACCACTATAGAAATCGACATTTGCGCTGACGCCCTTGTAGATATGGCGTTCCTCCGCGATGACCTCCGGAGCAAGCTTCTCTACCATTGAGTACATGATATAATCCTTGTGTCTGCCCTTCTGATCCGCAAGCTTCTCTACGAAGGATTTCAGGATCTGTGCACGGGGATCGGAGATCGAATACACCGCATGTCCCATTCCGTAAATCAGACCCTTTTTGTCAAACGCTTCCTTATGAAGGAGTTTCTTCAGGTATTCCCTGATCTGATCCTCATCAGTCACATCTCTGACATTCTTCTTCAGATCCGCAAACATCTTCACGACCTTGATATTGGCGCCTCCGTGCTTTGGTCCCTTCAATGACCCCAGAGCCGCCGCGATGGTCGAATACGTGTCTGTACCAGAAGAAGTTACTACATGAGTCGTAAAGGTAGAATTATTTCCGCCGCCATGCTCCATATGAAGAACCAGGGCAAGATCCAGAACCTTTGCCTCCAGCTCAGAATATTTTGTGTCCGGACGAAGCATCAGAAGGATATTCTCCGCCGTCGACAGCTTCGGCGACGGATTGTGAATATAGAAGCTTTTCCCCTTGATATAGTGATTATATGCATGATAGCCATATACCGAAAGCATTGGGAAGACAGCAATCAGATTCAGGCACTGACGCAGAACGTTCGGGAGTGAAATATCGTCTGCGTTCTTGTCGTAATAATAAAGCGTCAGGACACTTCTCGAGAGTGTGTTCATCATGTCCTTTGCAGGCGCCTTCATGATGACATCCCGGACAAAATTCTTCGGAAGTGAGCGCTGATTGGCAAGGAGAACGCAGAAATCATCCAGCTCCTCTTTTTTCGGAAGTCTTCCGAAAAGCAGTAGATACGCCGCCTCCTCGAACCCGAAGCGGTTTTCACGGAGGAAGCCCTCCGTAAGATCATGGATGTTGATTCCCCGGTAATATAATTCTCCGGGACAGGGAACCCGGTTACCGTCAATATTTTTAAAGGATACAATATTTGAAATATTGGTCAGACCTGCGCGGACACCCTGACCGTTCACATCACGCAGTCCTTTCTTAACATCATACTCTGCGTAGAGTCCTTTTGCGATTCCTGTATTCTCCTTGCATTCCTCTGCAAGTTCCACAATCTCCGGCGTGACCTTCGTCTGAAAACTCATCCTTTTTACTCCTGTTCTCTGTTGTCATTGATTCATGGAAAACTTTCCCGCAAACCGTTTACCCGCTCTCTGCCATTCCGGTCCCCGCAGAACTACACTGCTGTCCGGATTTGTTACTGATGATAATACTGAAGGAATTCCTCAAGCTTCGCACACGCAGACCGCAGCGTCCTTCTGTGCGGCAGATATACAATCCGGAAGTGATCCGGCGCGATCCAGTTGAATCCGGTTCCCTGAACGATCAGCACCTGCTTCTGATAGAGGAAATCATAGGCAAACTTCATGTCATCGGTGATGTTGAATTTCTCCGTGTCAATCTTCGGAAAGATGTAGAACGCAGCCTTTGGCTTTACAACGCTGATACCGGGAATATCCTTCAGCAGATTGTACACACACTCTCTCTGTTCGTAAATTCGTCCTCCGGGAACCAGATATTCCTCGACGCTCTGATATCCTCCAAGAGCGGTCTGGACGATCGACTGCGCCGGGACATTAGAACAGAGCCGCATATTGGACAGCATATTAATGCCTTCCAGATAATCTTTTCCCATCTCAAGATTCCCCGAGAAAACCATCCAGCCGACGCGGAAACCCGCGATCATATGGGATTTCGAAAGGCCGGAGAAGGTCACACAAAAAAGATCCGGCGCCAGTGAAGCGATGGAAGTGTGGCCGATGCCGTCCATGACGAGTCGGTCATAGATTTCATCACAGAAAATGATGAGCTGATGCTCACGCGCGACTCTGACAATCTCCTCCAGGACCTCCTTCGGATAAACGGCTCCCGTCGGGTTATTCGGATTGATGATGACAATCGCCTTGGTCTTGTCGGTAACTTTTTTCTCGATATCCTCAATGTCCGGATACCATTCTGACTGCTCGTCACAGATGTAATGGACAACCTTGCCTCCCGCAAGCGTCGCGCAGGCTGTCCACAGCGGATAATCCGGAGCCGGAATCAGAATCTCATCTCCATCCTCCAGAAGTGCCTGAAGAGCCAGATTGATCAGTTCGCTGACACCGTTGCCGGTGTAAATGTTCTTGATTTCAACGTTCGGAATTTTCTTCAGCTGACAGTACTGCATGATCGCTTTTCTCGCGGAAAAAAGGCCTCTTGAGTCAGAATATCCCTCACAGTCTGCGAGGTTGCTCATCATATCGTGGATCACCTCATCCGGAGCTGTAAAGCCGAAGGTCGCCGGGTTGCCGATATTCAGCTTCAGGATCTTCTTTCCGTCCTCCTCCATGCGGGCCGCCTCTGCAACAACCGGGCCGCGGACATCATATAACACATTATCCAGCTTTGATGATTTATTGAACTGTCTCATAACTGTACCTCCCCAGATGAATATGTACGGGCAGTCAGCCACATCCGCTCATACATAGTATGAAACGGTGGGGCAAACGCCGCGACAGACCGGCAAAGCCGGTCACATGTAGCAGCTGCACGGGTTGTGAAGCAACGGAGCAACTGTCTTTATATATCTCATGTCATTCTATATATTGTGGCGCTAATTCCCGTCATTTTCAATTTCAATCAGAATATATTGTAACATTTACACTCAATTCTTGCAACGCGCACCTTATACACGTTGTGGTGCTCCGCCTGCTGCCCGCTTCTTTTCCCGGATCCGTCTCAGAAGTGGATTAAGCCTCGGGTCCGGACTGTTCACCACAAGTGAGATCAGCTCCTTCATATATGTGCCGAGAAGATCCTCACCTGTTTTTTCCGTGTTTGCCTCATTTCTGGCCCGGAACCGCCGGAATGTATTGGTGCTGAACGGCTGGCTGTCATAAACCGTCGTGTGCAGGGCGTACTGAAATCTTATATCAAAATTCAGCGTCTCAATCATCTCATCATCGGTCATGTCCAGCAGTTCCTCCAGCAGCATGCCTCCCAGCACGATATTGACCGGGGTATTCGGTCTCGGGCTCCTGTCACTGTAGAAATCCGCAAATTTTCGTTCATCGATTTTTGGAAAAATATCATCCCCGAACGGTTTTGCCCAGGAACGATCCAGCAGCTTCTTCTCCCGTTCACTCAGATGATTCAGGGAATCGACAAACGAGAGCTGCTGATATGTATTTTGTACAAATGCCATGTCTTCGGGCCTTTCGTTTTCGATCGCAGAGAAACAGGTCCAGAACTGTTCCCGCGTTACTTCAGCAGTTTCTTGAGTTCTTCCATAAAGGTGTTCACATCCTTGAATTCACGATATACGGACGCAAACCTTACATATGCCACAGGATCCAGATTCTTCAGTCTTTCCATGACCATGGTTCCGATCTCGTGGCTTGAGATTTCCTTGTCCTCACGGCTGTAAATCTCATTTTCTACCTGATCTACAATGTCATTCATCTGCTTGACAGAGACCATCCGTTTTCTGCAGGCGAGCATGATGCCGTTGTACAGCTTGTTCCGGTCGTAACGTTCCCGCGTCATGTCCTTCTTGATCACCATGACCGGAATGTTTTCAATTTTTTCATAGGTGGTAAACCGCTTGCCGCAATGATCGCAGACCCTTCTGCGCCGGATGGAATTATCCTCCTCCACTGGTCTGGAATCAATGACTCTTGTGTTATCCTGATTACAATATGGACATTTCATCTGTATTCCCTCAAAAATCCGGGATTGCGAAAGTGCACAGCACAGGCAATCCGAAGCATATCCAATTTGTGACGCAATTTCACCCTGGTTGTTTCACTGTTCCCATTTATCCGCTGCAGGAATGATGCCAATCCGGAAGAACGACAGACAATTACATATCGTTCCCATTTCTTCACATCTGGCACGTCAGAGATAACCTTGTCCTGCCTGACTCATATCATCCCGCAATAAATCCTGCCGCTCCGCGTACGTACGGCCACTCCGCAAGAGTTACGCCCGTCTCATATCATCCCGCGATAAGCCCTGCCGCTCCGAGAACACCTGCCGACGCCAGCCCCATGATGATTCCGGCAAGCAGAACACCGAGCATTACGGCCACAACGCTCTCCTTGAATCCCATGTCCAGAAGGCTCGCAGCCAGTGTGCCGGTCCACGCGCCGGTTCCCGGTAGCGGAATGCCAACGAAGATAAAAAGCGCGGCGAACAGACCCTTTCCTGCTTTTTCCTTCAGCTTTTCACCGCCTTTTTTCCCTTTCTCCAGGCAAAAGGTGAAAAATTTACCGATGTATTTCTTATCCGCGCCCCATTCCAAAATCTTCCTTGCAAAGAAATAAATGAAAGGAACCGGAACCATATTTCCAATCACCGCGATGATATACGCATGAAGGAGCGGAACGCCCATCTTTGCGGCGACGGGGATTGCTCCTCTGAGTTCAACGATCGGAACCATTGAGATGATAAAAGTAATGAGATATTTTCGGAACATTGCTTTCTCCTGTACGCAAAATCTTTCTGCATTCTATACTTTGTCTCTTTTTCCCCGGATCCGGATGAATAAGGATCTTCTTTTTTCCCCTAAATCCGTATTACTGTCTGTGGTACATTTTCCCGATCCGTATGTATAGCTTTGTCTTTTTCCGGACTCCTTATGAGTATCTGTTATTTTTTCCAGAGACGCGCATGGCTATCCGTGTCTCCTTTTAAATTCCTTCAAACATCAGATGACACCTGCAATTCCGAGAAGAATCACTATGGCGCCCAGTACAATCCGATACCAGCCGAACACCTTAAAGTCATGTCTGCGGATGTAATTCATCAGGAATTTGATGACAAAAATCGATACCACAAAGGAAACGACACAGCCGAGCAGGAGCACCGCAGCTTCCATCGCCGTAAAGGCGAGTCCAAACTTCGCGAGCTTCAGCACGGAAGCGCCAAGCATCGTCGGAATGGCCAGATAGAAGGTGTATTCCGCCGCAGTCGTTCTGGACAGTCCGATCAGAATGCCCCCAATGATTGTGGCGCCGGAGCGCGATGTTCCGGGTACCATAGCCAGGCACTGAAAGATTCCGATAAACAGGGCATCTTTGAAAGAAATCCGGCTGATTTTCGATACTCTCGGTTCCTTATTTTTGTTGCGGTTTTCGATGAGGATGAACAGAACACCGTAGATAATCAACATCGCGGATACCACCTGCGGGTTGTACAGATGCTCATCCATCCAGTCATTCAGAGGAAACCCGATGATGATCGCGGGTATTACCGAGACAATGATCTTCAGCCAGAGCACGATCCTGTCCATGTAGATGTACCGATCCGCAAATTTCTGAAAGCTTCCCGCAGCGCCTTCTGTCTGCGGACTGGAAAACTGCGTCTTCGACGGAGCATTCTTCGATGTGTGGAAGGGCCAAAGTTTTTTAAAATAGATTACAACGACAGCCATGATCGCGCCAAGCTGAATGACGACATCGAACATACTGACAAAGGACTTGCTCATTCCGAGATTCAGAATCTTCTGGAAGATAATCAGGTGACCGGTACTGCTGATCGGGAGCCACTCAGTAATTCCCTCCACGATACCCAGTATAATCGTTTTTAACAGTGTAATAAACATTTTTTCCTTTTCCTTACTCTTATTGTATAAATTCGTCGAAAACGCGGACACTGCCATAAGACAAAGGAATCCGGTCTTTACATCTTCAGTAAAAACCGGATTGTCCTCTGACTCTTATTTGTTTCTGTTTCCTCGTTTCAGAATCTTTGCGATATCGATCAGATCGAGCGTCTTGATATCCGTATTCTCCAGAGATGTCGCCAGCGCTCTTGCCGTATCTACTGCGGTGATGACATTTACGCCGGTTTCGATGGCATTTCTGCGGATGACAAATCCGTCTCTGGAGTGCTCCGCGCCCTGTTCCGGTATATCGATGACCAGATCAATCTTATGTCCGAGAATCAGATCCATGAGGTTCGGACTCGGCTGTTCGATTTTATTAACCGGAACTGCATGAACTCCATGTTCTGTCAGGTATTTCGCAGTTCCCCGGGTTGAGAAAATCTTATATCCGAGATTTTCAAATCTCTTGATGATCGGAGTGATCTCTTCCTTCTCGCTGTCGCGGACGGTGACGATCATGTTCTTGTATTTCGGCAGACGGACGCCTGCACCGATGAATGCCTTGTAAAGAGCTTCGTTGAAGGACTTCGCGATGCCCAGACATTCTCCTGTGGATTTCATCTCCGGTCCGAGGCTGATGTCCGCGTCCCGGATTTTTTCGAAGGAGAAGACGGGCATCTTGATTGCCATATAATCCGCCTCCGGCTGAAGACCAGGCTCATATCCGAGCTCCCGGATCTTGTGGCCGAGAATCACCTGCGCCGCGAGCGGTACGATCGGAATACCTGTGACCTTGCTGATATAAGGAACCGTGCGGGAGGATCTCGGATTTACCTCAATCACATATACCTCGTTCTTGTAAACAATAAACTGGATGTTGATCATTCCGAGAACGTGAAGGGCATTCGCGAGCTTCCGGGTGTCGGTTTCAATCTTCTTCTTGATCTCTGCCGAAAGATCTTTTGCCGGATACACAGAGATACTGTCTCCGGAGTGAATGCCTGCCCGCTCGATATGCTGCATGATGCCCGGGATCAGGATATCCTCGCCGTCGCAGACCGCGTCGACCTCGATTTCTGTTCCCGCCAGATATTTATCGACCAGAATCGGATGCTCCTGCGTATAGCGGTTGATAACACCGATGTACTCACGGATATCATCGTCGCTGATCGCAATCTGCATGCCCTGTCCTCCCAGTACATAGGAAGGACGCACAAGAACAGGATAGCCGAGCTCGTTGGCGACCTTGACTCCCTCTTCCGCAGTAAATACCGTGCCGCCCGAAGCTCTCGGAATGCCGGTCTGCCGAAGGATCTGATCGAACCGCTCCCTGTCTTCCGCAGCATCTACATCAGAGGCGGAGGTGCCGAGAATCGGGACTCCCATCTTCATCAGCGCCTCTGTGAGCTTGATGGCCGTTTGACCGCCGAACTGCACAACCGCTCCGTCCGGATGCTCGACGTTTACAACGTTTTCCACATCTTCAGGTGTAAGCGGCTCAAAATAGAGCTTGTCCGCGATATCGAAGTCAGTGGAAACGGTCTCCGGGTTGTTGTTGATGATGATGGTTTCATAGCCTTCCTTTTCAAACGCCCAGGTGGCGTGGACAGAACAGAAATCAAACTCAATTCCCTGGCCGATTCGGATCGGTCCGGAACCGAGTACGAGAACCTTCTTTCTGTCTCCGCTGGAAACCGCCTCATTCTCACCGCCGTAAACGGAGTAGAAGTAAGGAGTCTCCGCGGAAAATTCCGCGGCGCAGGTATCAACCATTTTGTATGCGGCGGTAATTCCCGCCTTTTTGCGCATCTCCTTAACTTCTGCTTCGGAAACAGATCCGTTCAGCTTCGCGATCAGGTAATCCGGGAACTCCATCCGCTTTGCCTCACGCAGGGTCTCCACGTCCAGCCTGCCGCTCTTCAAAGTGTTCTCCATCTCTACGAGTCTGGCAATCTTGTCAATAAACCAGATATCAATCTTTGTAATGGAGTGAATGCGGTCATACGGTACGCCCCGCCTTACTGCCTCCGCGATTCTCCAGATCCGCATATCATCGATGATCGACAGATCGTGGATCAGCTGATCCTCCGAAAGGCCGGTGAAATCGTAACTCATGAGAGAATCCACATGCTGTTCCAGGGAACGGATTGCCTTCATCAGTGCTCCCTCGAAATTCGTGCAGATACTCATGACCTCGCCGGTTGCCTTCATCTGTGTCGTCAGCGTACGCTTTGCCGTGATGAACTTGTCAAACGGAAGCCGCGGGATCTTGACAACGCAGTAGTCAAGCATCGGCTCGAAGCTTGCGAAAGTTTTCTTCGTGATGGCGTTCGGAATTTCATCCAGGGTATAGCCGAGGGCGATCTTCGCCGCGACCTTCGCGATCGGATAGCCGGTTGCCTTTGAAGCAAGCGCGGAGGAACGGCTCACACGTGGATTTACCTCGATGACACAATACTCGAAGCTGTCCGGGTTCAGGGCGTACTGCACGTTGCAGCCTCCGGTGATTCCCAGCTCGGTTATGATGTTCAGCGCAGAGGTACGGAGCATCTGATACTCCTTGTCGCCGAGCGTCTGTGAAGGAGCAACGACAATGGAATCGCCGGTGTGAACACCGACGGGATCAATGTTCTCCATGTTGCAGACCGTGATGACGTTTCCCGCGGAATCGCGCATCACCTCATATTCGATCTCCTTCCATCCGCCGATGTAGCGCTCAACAAGCACCTCGTGCACGCGGGACAGCCGGAGTCCGTTAGCCAGAATCTCACGCAGCTCATTCTCATCGTGAGCAATTCCGCCGCCCGATCCTCCGAGCGTATACGCGGGACGCAGCACTACAGGATAACCGATTTTCTCCGCAAACCGGATGCCATGCTCCAGGCTGTGAACGACCTCTGAGGCCGCTACCGGCTCGCCGATTTTTTCCATCGTGTCCTTAAACATCTGACGGTCTTCCGCCTTCTTGATCGTCAGAGAGGTGGTACCGATCAGACGGACATGGTTTTCCTTCAGAAAGCCACGATCTTCCAGCTCCATGGCAAGGTTCAGTCCTGCCTGGCCTCCCATGGTCGGAAGAACACTGTCCGGTTTTTCCTTCAGGATCAGCTGTTCCACTACCTCAACGGTCAGCGGCTCAATGTACACCTTGTCCGCGATATCTCCGTCCGTCATGATGGTAGCCGGGTTGGAGTTCAGAAGCACAACCTCGACACCCTCCTCCTTCAGAGAACGGCAGCACTGTGTACCCGCATAGTCAAACTCCGCAGCCTGTCCGATAACGATAGGGCCGGAGCCAATTACCAGTACCTTCTTTATACTCATATCCCTGGACATTACTGGTCACCTCCCATCATTCTGATAAACTTGTCAAACAGATACGCGGAATCCTGCGGGCCGGGGCATGCCTCGGGATGGAACTGCGTCGTGAAAATGTTCTTGCCCTTGTAGCGAAGGCCCTCATTCGTTCTGTCATTTACATTCACATAGGCCGGCTCCGCAATCTCCGGATCCACCGTGTCCGTATCGACGACATAGCCGTGGTTCTGCGAGGTAATATAGACCCGCCCGGTTTCCAGATCCTTCACGGGGTGATTTCCTCCCCTGTGTCCGTATTTCATCTTCTTTGTGTTGAAGCCGGCAGCAAGCGCCATCAGCTGATGGCCCATGCAGATCGCGTAGATCGGCACATCCGACTCGTAAAGCTTCCGGACCTCACGGATCTCATCCGGACAGTCCTTGGGATCTCCGGGACCGTTTGTCAGCATAATTCCGTCCGGATGACCGGCCAGAACCTCTTCCGCCTTAGTCCAGGCAGGATACACCGTGACATCACAGCCTCTCTGATTCAGAGAACGGATGATATTGTACTTCACACCGAAATCCATCAGCGCAACCTTATAGGTGCGTCCGGTGCGTTTTCCGCTTACCGGAGCTTCTGGATCCGCGTCCTTATAGGCAGGGCTGGTAATTCCTCCAACAACGGTATCCGTCGCCGGCCAGAACTCCTTTTCTGTACAGGTAACCTCTTCCACCTCATTTCCGGTTCTGTATGCCCGGATCTGTGGAAGAACCTCCTCCGGAACAACATCGGGGTCTGTGGTGATCATTCCATTCATCGTGCCGGACTCACGAAGGATCTTCGTCAGAGCACGGGTATCAATGCCTTCGATCCCGGGGACATTGTAGCGCTTCAGAAATGCCTGAATGGTGTCTTCTTCCCGGAAATTGCTGGGGACCCTTGATAATTCATGAACGATAAATCCATCCATATAGGGTCTCAGAGACTCCTGATCCCGGTAGCAGATCCCGTAATTTCCGATCAGCGGATATGTCATGCAGACAGCCTGTCCCGAGTAAGACGGGTCAGTCAGAACCTCTTCATAACCGGTCATAGATGTATTGAAGACGATCTCGCTTATGACAGTCTTTCTGGATCCTATACTTTTCCCTGTAAATACATGCCCATCTTCTAGAATCAAATAAGCTTTCATTTGCGTGCTCCTTGTTCAATCCGTAGCCTCTACAGTATGTAACGCTCCGCCTGCGGGGCATAAGCCTTTTCCTTACGCGGACAGCCTGCCGCCGATGGCCGCACTGCGGCCTTTTGCGGCGAGCGCAGCGATACGAGAGATCACCGGCATAACGCCTGTTGTCTCGCTGCATAGTTCTTCTGCCCGATTATAGCACAGGTTTCCATATCTTTCCTCTTAAAATTGCGAAATTGAGAAATTCATGGACGTCTGACATTCATCTTGACCGGTCGTACCGGACGCATGGTCCCGGACACATGGTGCCGGACACATGACATTCCTCCAATCTCAAAAAAACGAACCGCAGGGATTTCCGCAAAAGAAAAGCCACGGGAACACGAATATGTGCTCCTGTGGCTCTTCTGTTCATTCTTCTGTGATCAAAGTAACTGGCATCAATTTATGACCGGCCTCATCTTTCATTTCCTGTTTTCGGGCAAAAAGAAAGTGCAGGAAGCGGGACTTGAACCCGCACAGTATTGCTACCACAGGCACCTGAAGCCTGCGCGTCTGCCAATTCCGCCATTCCTGCATCTGCTGATATTCAATGTCGTGTGCGTTTTCTGTCGCTCACAACGATGTTTATCTTATCAGACCTTCTTTCGATTGTCAACTGTATTTTAAAATTTTTTTGTAACTGTATTTTAAAATTTTTTTGTAACTATTCATCACATCTCGAAAAACGCAGGCACCCGGGATTAGAGTGCTGAATCTTTACCATTTTTATCTTTTAACTTTTTACTTTACTGACTGACGTTCCGCTGATTTGCCTTCCGCTGATCTGCCTTCCGCATTTTCTTTGTCCTCTTTCTGACTGTCTTCTTCCTGACCGAGTACCCGAAGCTTCCCAGCTCTCTCCCAAGCTCGTAGTATTTCCCGTGCGAGTAGGCGGTGAGTCCGGTTTTCTCCAGATGGAAACTGCCTTTTTCATCCATATACCGGCTGTCTGCCTGGATACAGACAACTTCAGCGAGGAACATATCATGGGTTCCAAGCTCCAGAACCTGTTTTACCCGGCACTCGATATTGACCGGAGATTCCTCAATGACCGGCGCCTGTACCCGGATTCCTCTGCCCGCAGTAAGGTTGCAGGCTTCGAACTTATTCAAATCTCTCCCGGATCTGACGCCGCAGAAATCAGCCGCCCTTACCAGCCGGTCTGTGGTCAGGTTTACGACAAACTCCCCGTGTTCCTTGAGAAGATGCCAGGAATACCGGCTGCGCCGCACGGATATCGACAGCATCGGAGGGTCGGAACACACGGTTCCGGCCCAGGCGACGGTTATAATATTCGGAATTCCAGCCGCATCGTAAGAGGCTATATCTGATTTATCCCGATAATGCCGGTCTGTTTCTCCCGACACTTCGCCGGCTATACTGATCATGACAGCAGGCACGGGATACAGAAAATTGCCGGGCTTTTCAAATACAATTTTTTCACTCATGACAGATACCTCTTAACTTTTACAGATGCTTCTATCCTTTACAGATGCCTCTTATCCTCTACCGGATTCTCGAAGAGACGCACCCCAGCCAAAACCCTCCTGGATGAGAATGCGGAAACAGCTTCTCGGATCGTCTTGGAATCGTCTGTTTCCCGGCCTCTTACAGCGCCTGAATAAACCGGTCAAATGCCTCCTGTCCTTCCGCTGTTCGCTTGAATACACCGGCATCTTCCAGAACAAGCATGAACACCTTTCCGATTTCTTCCTTCAGAATGTCGTCGATATTCGTCTCATTGACCGTGCTGTGACGCTTCATGATCTGTTCCGCCCAGTCTGCATGCTTTGACAGCTCCTCATCTGCGCGGATATTTCTTCCTTCAAGTATTGCTTTCCTGAGATCTGCCATCTCCTTCTTCAATCTTGCGGGAAGCACAGCGAGACCCATAACCTCGATCAGACCGATATTTTCCTTCTTGATATGATGAAGCTCCGCATGCGGATGGAAGACGCCGAGCGGGTGCTCCTTTGTGGTGATGTTGTTCCGGAGGACCAGATCCAGCTCGTAATCCTCTCCCCGTTTTCTCGCAATCGGCGTGATCGTGTTGTGAGGCGTCCCGTCTGTCTCTGCGTAGATAAAGACTTTTTCATCCGTATATCCTCTCCATGCGGTCAGGATTCTGTCCGCGAGCGCAATGATGCGTTCGGTGTCCGGACCGGAGAGCCGAATACAGGACATCGGCCATTTCACAATTCCCGACTTCACATCCTCAAATCCGGCCACGGAAAAGCTTCGTTCTACCGGTGCCTTCGCCATCGCGAATTCATAATGGCCGCCCTGAAAATGATCATGACTCAGAATGGATCCTCCTACGATCGGAAGATCTGCATTCGAGCCGACAAAGTAGTGCGGGAACATCTTCACAAAATCGAAGAGCTTGCAGAAGGTCGCATGCTCAATCTTCATCGGAATGTGCCGGGAGTTAAATACAATACAGTGTTCATTATAATACACATACGGGGAATACTGGAAGCACCAGTCCGAATTCTGTATGGTTACCGGAATGACCCTGTGATTTTCTCTGGCGGGATGATCCGGTCTTCCGGCGTATCCCTCGTTCTCCCTGCAGAGCTGGCATTTCGGATAGCCTGACTGCTTCGCATTTTTCGCCGCCGCAATCGCCTTCGGATCTTTTTCCGGTTTGGAGAGGTTGATCGTAATATCCAGATCTCCGTACTCCGTTGGAACCTTCCACTTCATATCCTTCGCGATACGATATCTGCGAATGTAATCCGTATTTCTGGAAAAATCATAGCACCAGTCTGTCGCCTTGACCGGTGAATCCTCATACAGCTTCCGGAATCTGCGGATCACTTCAGAAGGTCTCGGCGTCAGGCATCCCATCAGACGGGTATCAAATAGATCGCGATAGACGATGCTGTCCCCTCCGGTAATTCCCCTCGACACCGCGTCGTCGGTCAGCTCCTTCAGCGTCTCCTCGAGCTCTGTTCCCGCTGCAATCCGCTCCTCATTCAGAGTAGACGCATAGGCGATCACCTCTTCCCGGCTGCCCTCATAGCTGTCCCTTTCGAGGTTCATCAGAATCTGATTTACCGTGTAAATGATATCATCCTCTTCAATCAGGCCGGTGTATAATCCATATCCTGCCAGCCGCGTTATTGCATTGTCAACATCACTCATATCTTCCTCCGTTCTGCAGGCATTTCCTGCTGTTCCGATCATTCTTCGTATATATACGCATCTGCTGCCCCGGGCAGACCGAATCGCATACTAACCTCGCCATCATTCTTCACATGTATATGCATCTTCTGCCTGAAACATTGATTCTCGTCTTCCTTCCGGTCACATATATCGACTTTATTCTTAATTGCCACAGATTGTATTTATTTCCGTTTCCGATTATCTGGACGTTTGTTCCTCTTCCATGAAATACATTCTGGAGTTAAAGTCGGCAAAATATCTTGTATTCTCGTTGTATCCGGTTCCGCAGTAGGCGCCCTGAAGCTTCACACCGGCCTTCATCAGTACGGCGCCGTTCGTCTCGATCTCCTCCTGCTCACCGGGCATGGTGACAAATCGGGCGATCATGTTCTGAAGAACCGATCCCTGACGCACGTGCACCGGTGCCGCAGTATTGATCAGATCTCCGAAATCCCGGATATCATGGCGTTTCGCGATATTGTAGAAATGATACCGGCTTCTTTCGTTCAGTCCTCTCGCGCGATACATTTCAAACGGATGATTTGCCTCCGTCAGCTTCTGAAACATCATGCCGACGCCCCGTTTCCGGTCTGCAGAAACGACCGTCCACTCAACGATATTGTCAAACCGTCCGCGGTAAAAATCACCGAACTGAAAGACTTCGCGCCATTCCTTATAAAGCGCGATCTGTTTCCGGATTTCATCCAGTTCCTTCTTCCCCAGGTCATTCAGGTTGAGCTCATATCCGAGTGTACCGAAGGCGGCGACGTTGAACCTGGTGTCGAGCGGAGTCTCGCGCAGTGTCTGATGATTCGGACTTGCGGAAACATGTGCAGTCATCACGGAAGCCGGATATCCATAGCTGTAGCCCTGCTGAATTCTCGTCCGCATGACTGGATCCGTGTCGTCGCTCGCCCAGATCTGCGGGAAGTAACAGAGTGCGCCGAGATCAAACCGGCATCCTCCCGCGGCACATCCCTCGAAGAGAATCTCCGGGAATTTCTCCGTGAGAGCCTTTGCCAGACGGTAAAATCCACAGATATACCGGTGAGCGGTCTCTCCCTGACGCTCCGGCGGAAGAGCGGGTGAATAGACGTCAGACATGATGCGGTTCATGTCCCACTTCACATAGGATATCTTGCCGGAAGAGAATACCTCGCTCATCTTTGCGATCAGATAATCGACCACCTCCGGATTCGCCAGGTCAAGAACCATCTGATTTCTCCCCTCCGAATGCGGCTTTCCCGGTATCTGCATCGCCCAGTCCGGATGTGCCTCGTAGAGCCGGCTCCTGCGGCTGATCATCTCCGGCTCCACCCAGATTCCGAACCGAAGCCCGAGCTCCTCCATTTTTTCCGATATCTGCTTCAGGCCTCCCGGAAGCTTGGATCTGTTCACGTCCCAGTCTCCAAGAGAGCAGTCATCTCCGTTCCTTTCTCCAAACCAGCCGTCATCCATGACAAAAAGCTCGATTCCGACGTCCTTGCCAGCCTTTGCCAGACGAAGCAGACGATTCTCATTGATCTTGAAGTAGGAAGCCTCCCAGCTGTTCAAAAGGACCGGTCTCGCCCTATGCTTCCAAACTCCGCGGCTGATATGTTCGCGGACAAAATGATGCATGGAAAGGCTCATACCTGTGTATCCCTCGTCCGAACAGGTCATCACCGCCTCAGGCGCCTCGAACTCATCTCCCGGTGAGAGGATGAACGAAAAATTCTGCGGATTGATTCCCGACACAAACCGGGTCTTTCCAAAGGAGTTTACTTCCGCCGCTTCATAATGATTGCCGCTGTAAATCAGATTCAGCCCGTAGCACAAACCCGAGGATTCCGTCGTGTCTTCTCTGTGCAGCATCACAAACGGGTTGCTGCGGTTGGAAGAAGAACCGGCATTGGAAGAATTCACGATTTTTCCGGAGACAACCGGCACGTCTGACCGGTACATTTCCCTCGCCCATGCGCCATGGAAAGTGCTCATGATATATCCGCTGTCCTCAAAATCAAGCTGCATGCTCATCAGACGATTCAGAACCACTGCCTCATCGCTGTCGTTAACGATCCGGCTCGATCTCGTGATAACATCACAGTCTTCAAATACATAGTAATGAAGCTCAAGACGCAGATCGTATGACGCATCCTTCAGCGTAAGAATCAGATGGGAATAACGCCTGCCGCAGAAATTCTCCGTACACTTCTGCTCCTGCCCCTCCCGGCTTCCGAACAATGAGCCCGGAAGCGTGTGAAATTCCGGTTTTTCGTCGGTAATCCTCGCTTCCTCAAACAGAAAGTCCGAAGTCACGCTTCCGTCGGCATGCGTGATCTCCAGAAACGGTTCCCGGATATCTCCCTTCCCGAGAGATGACATCTCCAGACGCAGATCCTCCAGGGTGAGATCCATATGCTCCTGATCGTAAGAGATCATATTGCCTGCCGGAAATGCCCTTTTCTCTTCCAGACATTTCGCATCCTGCAGCAGCTCCTCATCTGTCTTCTCTGAAAAATCCCCCAGTGAGGGGCCGTAATACAGATGTTCCAGGTGTCCGCTGGGCAGGGCCTGAAAAACATAAGTTGTCTTTAGTGTTCCGAGCATGAATACGTTCTTTATCTTTCTGATCATCAGCATTTCCTCTCATAAATATACAGACAGGTGCAGGGTCTTTTATCTATTATTATCTATGATCTCAGCATATCCTTCAATGTAATTATGTTGCAAAACGATGTAAAAAAAGACCACCGCCGCACATTCTTATTCGTGCAGGCGGCAGCCCTTTTGTTCCGCTTTTCTGAACGAAACACAGCTATCTTAAATTTTCCTGCTTCTGTTTGCGGAGCGTGCTCATCACCTCCGCCATTTTTTTGTCACTCAGCCTGTAGAAGCCCCGGAACAGCAAAAAGGCAACGACAAGAAGAAGTGCCGATGGAACCGTCATCCACAGCCGGAGCCCTCCGAGGGTCGCTGCGCTCTGCGCGGCTGCCTCCGTGTCAAGTCCGATCCACTCAATGGCCAGCCCTGAAATAAATGCCGCAATACCCGATGCCAGCTTCACCGTGAAGGTCTGCATAGAGAAAATTACGGATTCCTCCCGTTTTCCATTTTTCGCCTCACCGTAGTCTACGGCGTCTGACAGGAAGATGGTCAGCATTACATTCAGCACACCGTAAGATGCATAGACCAGAATGCCCGGAACAAGCAGAACAATCCATGACCCTTTATAAATCCCGCTGAACGCAAAGGCAAGCAGTATCAGGAAGCCGGCGATCTGAAGCACAATCGTAACGGAAAAGAGTTTCAGTTTTTCCATCTTTCTGCGGAAAACCGGAACAAGCATCATGAAAATCACCTGTGCGAGAAAACATCCGGCCGTGAATATACTGTATACATCGGTGTTTCCAAGGTCGAACTGGAAGAAATACAGGATCAGATTTCCAACGATATCGAGTGCCAGATAGACCAGAATCACCGCCGCTACGACACAGAGCGCCTGGTCGTTGCGGAAGAGGGATCCAAACATTTCGCCAATCGAAGCAGATTTCATCTCCTCCGGTTTTTTCTCCGGAACATTTTTCACAAATACGATCTCTGATACCAGAAATACCACTGCGATAATGAGTGCCCAATAGCGGAAGCCGATCCGGTATCCCGCAAGCGCCGTCGTCCCGGACAGCACCGGCACCACGATCATTGTGAGAACGGTAGGAATCGCGTCACCGATTCCTGAGCTTGATCTCGCAAGGGAAGAAAGCTGCTCCCTGTCCTTACCCGGCTCTGTGATCGCCGGAATCATGGACCAGAAAGGAATATCCATCAGTGTGTATGTGACGCCCCAGGCGAGGTAAATCAGCGTCAGCCAGATCTTCATCGAGCCCGGCTTCATGCTGTCCGGCACTGCGAAAAGCGCATAGACGGTCAGCGCGTTCAGTACCGTTCCGGACAGAATCCAGGGGCGGAAACGCCCCCATCTCGTTCTCGTCTTTGCAACCACGATTCCCATGATCGGATCGTTCAGCGCGTCAAAGATTCTGGCGCCCATAAGAACCGCTCCGATGAACGCACTGCTGATCCCGAGCACAACATTGTAATAGTAGAGCAGATAGCTGTTCACCAGCATATATACGATATCCTTGCCAAAAGCGCCGAAGCAGAATGCCGCTTTGTTACGTATCGTCAGTTTCATTTCAAACCCCCATTTCTTTTTCAAATTCCACGCTTCAGATTCACAGCCGTTCTGACTGCCCGGTACGCGCCGTCATAGATCCCCGTCTTCTTATTCGCGATGATATTCGTGCACATATCCTTCAGAAGCACATCATCCTCCAGGAAAAGATCTGTCATCTGAAGAATATGCGGAAGATCCCGGCATTCGAGTGTTCCGTCTCCGATCTCCGCAGAGTGGATGGCGCCCCATTTTTCATGTCCCCCGATTCTGCGGATGAACAGCTTCGGCACCGGATAGAAGGAGAGCTCGCTCGGCTTTGTGACCAGAACATCACAGCTTCTCATCAGAAGGTTGGTACAGTACACCGCCTCAAAAATATTTTCATGCCAGAAAGCGTGGACACCCCCGATCGCATCATCCGAAAGAGCTGTCGACGCAAATTTCTCTGTTTCCTTCCAGTTGTTGAAATGTTCCTCCGAGACCTGCGCGAGCCCGCTCACTTCGCCACACAGCTCCTCCCATACATTCCGGTAGTCTCCGACATTGATAAAAAGCGCCGCCTTCTTCTTTCGGATCACCGGAAGCAGGTGCCGGATGATTCCGGCAAAAATCTCCTTCTGGGCGCCCGCTCCTCCGATTGTCAAAAGGAACCTCATCGGCCTGCCATCGTCCTTTCTGCGGATTCTTGCGGCGCAGTCCTCTTCAATATTCCGTACAAGCTCATCATCCACATAATGTCCGGTGTAGATCAGTGATTCCGGCGGCATGGGATGGAGCACCCGGTTCCCGTCCATACCATTCAAAATCCGGTATCCCTGATATGCCTGATGTGTCTGTATCGTGTGAACGCTGCCCTCCGCCAGATGAAGCGCCATGGGCCAGTTGTCCGGTATGGCATTTACGACATATTTCATGCCTGCGTGAACCGCTGCCTGCGCCGGCCACACATGTGTACCGATCACCGGGATCTCTTTCGGAATATTCCGGAACACCGCCGCCATGATTTCAGCATTTTTCTGATCGGAGGCATTGTAGGAAAGCTTCCGGAAGCCCTCATAATTCAGCGGCTCCCAGATGACCTTATTGAACAGCCTGCTCTTCTGGGACAGCCTGGAGCCCATGGAATACAGGTCGTTCTGCGCACGGATCACCTTTGTGCAGGCTGTCTGCGGATACGAATTCAGATCCATCCAGTATGGCTTGTATCCCATCGCATGCGCGCAGGAAGCCATCGCCATAGAAATCCTGTAGTGTCCGAATCCCATCCGGATATTGCCGACGATGATTCCCTTTCCGGTGTCAAATTCCTCCTCTCCTGCAAGATCGTCCTCCGGCAGACAGATGTCGCTCACGCCGAGCGACTCACCGATGTAACGATTTTTCCGGATAATGGTACGATAAGACGCATTTGCGTCATCTCCATACTTTCTGGCGTACCTTTTCCCGGAAGCTTCCGCTTTCCGATAGTCCCGCTCACGTATCCGGTTTCCAAATATTTCTCTTGATTTGTCTTCCATGACTGCCTCCTCCGATTACGGATCGCGGATCACAATTCCCTTTACCAGAATATCCACGACCTCCTGCAGCGCCGCGTGATAAGTTAACCCGTTCTCAATCAGAATATCTCTTTCAAAAAACTGCTCCAGTGTTGCCTCCATCATTGTCTGAAAAACCGGTATAGAAAATCTCCGGATTCTTCCCTGCCGCATGCCCTCTTTCAAAAGCTCCACAGTCGATTCCCATCCGCTTTCCAGCCGCTCCTTCAGATGCCGGTAAACAGACGGATACTTGTCACGCAAATCATAAAGCTGACGAAAATCCACATTCTGATAACGATCCGGCATGACACCGAGAATCTTCCTCACCCTGTTGACAATGTCCATCTCCCGGTCTTCATACACCTTCTGCTCATCTTCCTTGATCGAATCAAAGATGTAATCCACCATCTCATAAAGCAGATGCTTTTTGTCCGGAAAATAGACGTAAAGGGTTTTCTTGCTGCGATGCAGCTCCTTCGCGAGATCATCCATCGTAAACTTCATTCCCTTCCGGTTAAAAAGCCGCAGCGTTGTCTCCAGAATGTCTTCCCGAATATCCTGATCGGCGCAATTCTCTTCTGACAAAACATCATCCGAAGCTGCAGCATCTGTACTCATCGGTTTCGTCTGCTCTGTCTGCTCTGTCTGCTCTGTCCGCTCTGTCTGTTCCGTCTGAAAATCAATCACGTCCGGGACCTCCATATCTTCGACAAGATGTCGGAAACTAGATTATCTGTTTCAGTTTCCATGGGCTCATTTTACCACTTTACCCGCAAAAAAATAAGAAACTATTTATACAAAAATAGTTTCCTATATTTGTGCGAGTTGCATGCTCCCACAGATGCATTTATTTTGTTTAACGAGATAAAACACGCTGCGCGAGTTTTATCTCGCTATCGCGACGCTCGCCGCACACGAATACTTCGCATTCAGCTGCGGCTCACTGTTCGCGTAAATACCAGCAGACGCTCCTTCCTTACGGCGGGGCGCCTGCTCATTCAGGGAATTAATTTCTGTAACGGATATCCCGGACGGTCTCGCCCACCAGAAGCCTTCCCTTCACTCCGATCTCTTCAATAATGCTTGATTTGCGGTTAACCACCATTTCAATCAGCTTCTGCGCCGCAAGCCTTCCGATGCCCTCCGCATCCTGACGATATGTGGTGAGGGCCGGCTCCATGATCTGCCCGACGTCGATTCCGTCGTAACCCACGGCGCTCACATCCTGCGGGATCCGGTATCCGAGCTCACGCAGCACTCTCCGTCCTCCAATATAAGAAAAATCATCTGAAAACATGATGGCTGTCGGCTTATTCCTGCTGTTCATGATCTCCTTCACAATTTCGTTGTTAAATTTCGGGTCGTTGTATCTCCCGTCATGAACCGAGACTTCATCCTCGTCGACTCCAGACTCCTTCAGTGCCCGGTAAAAACCCGCCAGCCGTTTCTGTGTGACAAGCGTATCTTCTCCGTGAATAAAGGCAATCTTTCTGTGCCCATGGTCGATGAGATACTTCGTAAGCTCATAACCGCCTTCTTCATTATCTGACATCACGCAGCTGTGATTCTTCACCTGATAATCAATAGTGATAAATGGGATCTCGCTTCTCACCAGCTGAATGATCCCCGGCGCGTGAAAATTCACATTTGCGATGAGAATACCGTCGCACTTCCGGTAGCGCACATGCTGAAGAAAGGAGTCCCCGACCATCTTCTGGCTGATGAACGTGATATCATAGCCCAGACGCTCCAGTTCCTTCTTTGCGCTGTTCAGAATCACTGAAAAAAAAGGATGCATGAGTCCGGACGATGTATCATCCTCAAAAACCACACCGATATTATGCGAAATATTCGTCCGAAGCAAAATGGCAGAGGGATCCGGGTGATAATCCATTTCCTCCGCGATTCGGCGGATTCTCCGGGATGTCTCCATGGAAACATCCTTGTAACCGTTCAGCGCCTTACTGACCGTAGCGACGGATACCCCGCACTTCTTTGCGATATCCCGGATCGTCACCGGCCGCTTCGTCGCCGCATCGTCCCTCTCTTCTGTAATATCGGCATTCCCCTGCTGTCCATCTGATGAATACGTTCTGTCTGCCATCTTCTGTACCTGTTCTTTCTGATCCTGTCCCGATGAACCTGAAGTTTCAAGTGAATCCTGTGATTCACACCCTTAAACGTCTGCTGTGATTCACACTCTTACACGTCTGCTGTGATTCTTTCCCACTCCATACCAGCTTTGCAGCGTTCCTGATGCTGTGTAATCACTTACACGACTGGTTTACTTTTTCCATTCCATACCCTTATTATATAGAATATTTTGGAAAAAGCCACATGAATCAGAAATTTTTATCAGATTTTTCTTATGTTTGTCATAAAATCTGCTATAAACAGACGATACAATCAATTTCCGCAGTGACTCAGAACCTTTCCAATACTGTCATGAAAGACCAGATCCGCGTCCCCGTCGCGCACTGTCCTGTCGCGATTGATCAGAACGAGGTATCTGCCGCTGAAATAGTCCAGAAGTGAGGCTGCCGGATATACACTCAGGGAGGTGCCTCCCACAATCATCATGTCCGCCTCCCGGCAGGCTCGCTCCGCATTTCTCCACGCATCCTCCGGCAGCATTTCCCCGTACAGGGTTACATCCGGCCTTACGATCCCCGTGCAGCCCGGCTCGGTGCATCTCGGGACCGGTTCCTTGCTTCGGAAGATGTAATCCGACGGGTATCGCTTATGACACCGATCACAGTAATTTCGAAGTGTTGAGCCGTGAATCTCATACACCTTTTTGCTTCCCGCCTTCTGATGAAGCCCGTCAATGTTCTGCGTGATCACACAGTCAAGTTTCCCCTCCTGCTCCATTTCCGCCAGTTTTCTGTGCGCCGCATTCGGCTCGATCCCTTCGACATTCATCTTCTGCCTGTAAAATTCGTAAAAAACCTCCGGATGCTGATACAGACAATCGCAGCTCAGAAGGTATTCCGGTGTGTAGCTGTCAAATTTCACATCGTGCTGATTATACAGACCATCCTTGCTTCGGAAATCCGGGATTCCGCTCTCGGTCGACACACCCGCGCCGCCGAAAAATACAATGTGCCGGCTTGCGCGGATCATCTCATTGAGCGCGTCATACTTCTGCTCCTCACGAAGTCCCGACAGATAACGGACCCGGTCGGATCTTTTCTCATATTTATCGATATACATATCCACACCCCTTTCTGTAGTGTTAATGATTTTCCTTAGGCTTCAATATCTGATGTCTCTGAAAACGCATTCTATCTGTAAAACGCATCCCGTCTGTGAAAATGCATCCTGTCTGGGAAAACGCAGCCTGCCTGGGAAAACGCATCCTGCCTGGGAAAATGCATCCTGCCTGTGAAAATGCATCCTGTCTGGGAAAACGCATCCTGCCTGGGAAAATGCATCCTATCTGTGAAACGCCGCGCAGTGAATCTGCCCGCTGTCAAAAAAATCTGCGGTGATAATATACGTTCTCGTCACGGGACGACTCTCTGCGTACCAGCAGGAAGCACACCAGATAAATCACGACGACCACAATGCCAAAGACAAGCGTCGAAGCTCCCGTTCCGAGCATCGCGCAGGTATCATAGATGCCATGAAGAAAAACGGCCAGAATGTACCCGGTCACGATGCACAGAACCTGACGGATATGATGTCCCTCCGCCTGCTGAATCTTCGCTCTGCCGTAAAAAATTCCAAACAGAACACCAAAGCTCATATGCCCCGGAATTGCCAGAACCGATCTCCCGACCAAAACACCCGGTCCATACCCCATTTCGTAGATAATATTCTCCATCGCGGCAAAACCCAGCGACGCAAAAACCGAATAGACAATTCCGTCAAATCTGTAGTTAAATGCCGGGTTTTTCCAGGTAACCGCCGCCATCAGGGCATATTTTGTGCCTTCCTCGACAACGGCGACGACCAGAAACGCCATGACCGCAGTGTACGCTATTCCTGACGGATTCAGAGAGGACCGGTCCAGGAAATAGCTGCCGATTCTCTCCAGAAGCATCGACAGAAAGGCAGCAACAATGCCCATGAAGATCAGACGGATCAGAAGCCCGACCGGTTCTTTCTCTACCCTGTCCTGCCGGTACACATAGATCAGAAGAATCAGAGCAGGCAGGACCGCGAGAAAAAGATACAAAAAGAAAACGTACATTGCTGGAAGCAGCAGAAACATAAAAAGCCCCCTTTCAAATGGTATTTTCTATTATTATACCATCCGTCCGGGGGATTTCCATATTCAACTATTTGTGAGGCGCCCGCCCTTTCAGTAGCGATACCCGTCGAGTGTTGTCGTGGTCTGTCTGTCATGATGCTCTGCGTTCTCAATCAGCAGATTCAACTCAACCTCCGTGCCGATAAAATCCTGCACATCGCACTCATAGATGGAATTCTCTGTTCTCATCATGAAAAGGCCGTCATCGTAAGCCATGGAAATCACCGGTGAAGTATGAATAAACGTCCCGTCATCATACTTCCGGCTGCCGCTTACACTGCCAACCAGATCCTTTTGTATCATCTTCCAGCTTCTCAGTCTCATACATATTCCCCTTAAATCATACTCCCTGAATCTCACCAAAAACTTTATAACATTATTCTACACCAATTTCATGACAAAAGTGTGAACCTCTTCGAAAATGCAGACAAGCTGCCTGCCGCGAAGCGAGTGAGGGACTGGATGCGATTCCAAGGGCAACAGGTATGAGCACAGCGCTGAACTTTTCTTACAGATCTTTATGTGTGAGCATCGTTCCGTGTGCCATCTTCGCAACCGCCCCGGAAAGCGCAATCAGCGCGATCAGGTTCGGCAGCGCCATCAGCCCGTTAAACAAATCCGACAGATTCCACACCAGCTCTACCTTCAGGACTGACCCGATCAGGATGAAGATAACGACAATGACAGCGAAGGGCTTCACAGCCTTTGAGCCTATCATGTACCTGATGTTCTGCTGCGCGAAGAAGAACCAGCCGATGATCGTTGAGAACGCGAAGAAAAACAGACAAATTGCCACAAACTTCGAGCCGAACTCTCCGAATCCCGTACTGAACGCAGCCTGTGCAACCGGTGTACCGGTGATATCACCCGCGTACGGAATGGAATTGCCAAGAACACCGGATGAAAGAATAACCAGCGCGGTCATGGTAAGTACGACAAAGGTATCGATGAACACACCTACCATAGCGACTTCGCCCTGATCCTGAGGTTTATCAACCTGTGCCTGCGCATGCGCGTGAGGAGTGGAGCCCATACCTGCCTCATTGGAGAACAGTCCGCGGGCTACACCAAGCCTCAGCGCCTGACGAACTGTGATTCCGGCACCGGCTCCGACAACAGCCTGCGGTGTAAAGGCTCCGACAAAGATCGATCCGAGCGCCGGCAGCAGATTTCTGTGGTTGATAATCAGAACAATCAGGCCGCCGACAAGGTAAAGCGCCGCCATGATCGGAACAATCTTTTCCGTAAAGGACGCAATACGGCTGATTCCGCCGATAAAAATAAATCCAGCTATCACGGCGATGATAATACCCATGATCAGCTTATTGGCACCGAAGGCAGTGTGAAATGCGTCGCTGATGGAGTTGGACTGCACCATATTGCCCATGATGCCGAGCGCAAGGATGATCATGATCGCGAAGAACGATGCGAGGAACTTTCCAAAACCGTTCTTGAATGCCTTACGGATATAATAAACCGGACCTCCGATGATATTGCCCTGATCATCACGGGATCTCGTAACCTGAGCGAGGCAGGCCTCTCCGTAGATCGTTGCCATTCCGAAGAATGCCGCAAGCCACATCCAGAAAATTGCTCCGGGGCCGCCTCCGACAAGTGCCGTCGCACATCCGGCAATATTGCCCGTTCCAACCTGTGCCGCGATTGCCGTCGCAAGTGCCTGGAATGAACTCATGCCATCCTTCCCGGCCTTTTCGCCATGCAGAGAGAAGTTGCCAAAGACACGGTTCCATGCTCTTCCAAAATGACGGACCTGAACAAATCTTGTCCGGAACGAGAAATAGATTCCCGTACCCACAAGCACGAACAGAAGGAGAAACCACACCTTATCATCAATAAGTGCCACAATACTGTTGAGAGCGTCCATTTCAAATCTCCTTTAAGATTAATCTCTTTACCTGCGTATCTGTATCAGAAATAAGGAGACTCCCGGGCAGCACTCATGGCGAAGAAAAAGCCCCAACCACCAGCCGGTACGACCGGCAATGTGAATTGGAGCACTTTTTGCTGAAAAAACTGCCTGGCTGCGGCTTTCATCATCCGATGCGCGGCGACGCACAGATGACGGTATCTGAAAATACAGCCCGGCCGGTTCATCAACAACTCTGTCCTTTTGCCTGAGAGATTCCATATCTGCTTTGCGCAGATACTTTGCACCTTCGGCACCCTTGAAGGGTTTCTCCAGAGTCCACTCCGTTTTTAGTCTTCGTCCACACGACACCTGAGAGTTTTACTCCTTCGGCAGGTCCTCTGACACAGTCTATACTAAAAGAATTCCTGTGCCGGATTCCGCTTTTCCTAAAAACATCTACGTAAGTATTAAATTTGAGTAAACTATAACATGGATATCCGATACCGTCAACAAACCGGTTTATGATTTTTTAAGATTTATCGCGGCCGGTTTATCCGGGCAGTTTTTCCCGGATCATTTAATCCCGGGCGTTTTTTCCCGGATCATTTCATCCCGGGCGGTTTTCCCCGGATCATTTTATCCTGACCGGTCAGACTACAAGATCCGCGTACTCCGGTCTCTGCATTCTTTTCTTTGCGTACGAACAGAGCGGAAGAATTTTCACCCCGATCTTTCTCGCGTTCTGCGCCACCTCATCGACAAGCTTCCCCGCGATCCCATTCCCATTATACAAAGGGTCTACCTCTGTGTGTTCAATCACCCAGCGGTTGTCAGATCGTGTGAACGTGCACTCACCCACCTCGTGATCTCCTTCATATGCCGCCGCACGATTTCTGTAGTTTTCAAATCTGATGGTAAGTTCCATGACTGTCTCCCTTCTTATAAAATAAAAATGCAAATTCTTTGTTTATTCTTCTCTTAAAGATAAACATCCTGCCCCATGATGCACTCTCTTTTCCAACGCTTTTAAAAAAAAGGGTTCTAAAGAGCGCATTTTTTCAATATTATATGAAAATAGTATATTTATTTATCCCTACAACGGTGGTAGAATTAGGTGGTCATTGAATTGTTCGTCAGTTTTTTACATATGGGCAATATTTTATATTTAATACCAGGAAAAGCATTGTATATTTCAAATATATAATGTTTGCCCAAGACATATGCAGCATCCATCATTTACGGAGGAACTTTTTATGAGTAAGGAAACCGAAAATGCTTTTGACTTTGAAGACCTGGGTCGGAAAGTTAAAGAGCTTCGGATTAAAAACGGTCTGACACAAAACCAGGTTGCCTCTGAACTTCACGTAACCCCGGGATACATCAGCAACGTTGAAAACAACCGGACGGCGATGTCCCTTCGCGTATTATCCTACTACGCAAAACTGACCGGAATCACACTGGATTCTCTTGTCGGGAAGATCGAACCCGAATATCGCACCACAGCTCTCGATAACGAACTTCTATCCATTATTTCAAGATATTCCGACGAAAAGAAGCAGAAAATTCTGGACATTCTTAGAATCATTGACCGATAAGACTGACCGAACCGTTGACTCAGAAAAAGCAGTTGCCTGCCTGGCGGCTGCTTTTTCTGTTTTTTCTGTGTCTGATGACCATAGAAGCCGGCGCAACGGAAATCAGCTGTGACCGTTTCAGCCGGCAGTCTTCTTTCTTGAAAACGCGCAGAAGAAAATAAAGAGCAGAAACAGGACGGCGACGCACATCCATCCGGTCAGCACAGCGGTTCCCATCGGCGAGAACATGTCGTAATATCCCTTCAGGTAGATGACGATGATGATCACAGGCACAATAAAGGTGATATATGTTCTGAGTTTTTTCGGGAATTTTCTCCCCTCTCCCGCGTCTGCCTCCTGAATGAAATGATCCCATCCCCATCCGCTTTTCCGGGTGCAGAAAAGCACAAAGGCCAGACTGCCCAGCGGCAGAAGATTATTGGAGACGATGAAATCCTCAAGGTCCAGAATATGTGTTCCCTCGCCGAGCGGCTGAAAGGATGACCATATATTGTAGCCGAATACACACGGCAGGCTGAGAAGCACGACAAGGACAGCGCTGATGATGACGCTCTTCTTTCTCGTCCAGCCGAACAGATCCATATCAAAGGCAATAATATTCTCAAATACCGCAATAACCGTGGTCAGCGCCGCAAACGACAGGAAAACGAAGAAAAGCGCACCCCAAATTCTTCCTCCCGGCATCTGGCTGAACAGATTCGGTATGGTGAGGAAGATGAGACTTGGTCCGGCATCCGGCTCGATCCCATAGGCAAAGCATGCCGGTATGATAATGAATCCCGCCATCAGCGCGACAAAGGTGTCCAGCGCCGTGATCGTGACTGCTTCTCCCGTCAGGCTTCTGTCCTTATTCAGGTAGGAACCGAAGATCAGCATGGCTCCGATTCCGATGGACAAGGTGAAGAACGCCTGACTCATTGCAGCGAAGATGACGTTTCCGACACCGCGCTCCGCCATGTTCCGGAAATCCGGCACGAGGTAGAAGGCGATTCCCTTCGCCGCACCCTTCAGGAATATCGAGTGGACAGCAAGCACTACCATCAGAACCATCAGGCAGGTCATCATGACCTTTGTCACCCGCTCCACCCCGTTTTGAATTCCAAAATAACAGATCACAAAACCGATAAGACACACCAGAATTGTCCAGAAAGCCATGCCAGGCGCGTTGGAAAGCATCGCGGCATAATCGGATTTTATTCTGGCACTGTCCGCGCCGGCAAATGTACCCGTGACATGAAGATAGCAGTAATAAAGCATCCATCCGGCAACGGTTGTATAATACATCATCAGCATATAGCTTCCGATGATACTGATGTATTTCAGCCAGTGGAACCTCGATCCTTTCTGCTCAAGTGTCTCAAAACATCTCGCCGCGCTCTTCCGGCTCGCACGTCCGACCGAAAATTCACAGATCATGACTGGAATTCCGAGGATTAGGAGAAATACCAGATAAATCAGGATAAAAGCTGCTCCGCCGTACTGCCCGCAGAGATAGGGGAATTTCCATACATTTCCGATTCCGATTGCACAGCCTGCAGAAACCAGGATGAAGCCGATTCTGGAGCCGAATTTTTCCCTGTCGGATTTGCTGCTTACATTTGACATACCGTCAATCCCTCTACTTTCTATCATTCTGTCCGTCTGTAATCTTCGGCTCGGTCTTTGGCAGCCGTCCGTAGATCCTTGCGAGGTTGTGGATGCTGACCGCCAGAGCGTCTGACAGATAATTCGGCGCGAGCCTCCACTGCCAGTTGGTTCCCTGCGAGCCGGGTGTATTGATCCTGGCCTCACTTCCCTTCACGAGATAATCCTGAAGCGGAACAATACAGGTGTCTGCCGGCGATCGATATGCCTCGCGGATAAAATCCCACACAAATGCTCCGTAATCGGTATTCTCCGAATGAATAAACTGTCTGGCAAAATCCCGGTCATGATCCGGCGCATGTTCCACCCAGTCCAGAATCGTCGTGTTGTCGTGTGTGCCAGTGTAGACGACGCAGTGGAACGGATGATGGTAGGTCAGATACCAGCTCGACTCTGATCCGTCAAATGCGTACTGAAGGACCTTCATCCCCGGATAGCCGCTGTCCTTCAGAAGCTGTTCATTCTCCGGGGTAATCGTACCAAGATCCTCGGCTATCAGCGGTACCTCTCCGAGAGCCTTCTTCATCTCCCGGAAAAAGCTCATGCCCGGTCCCTTCTTCATGATGCCATTTTCAGCCGTCTCATCTCCGTAAGGGATTTCGTAGTAATTCGAAAAGCCATGAAAATGATCAATCCGCAGGATGTCAAACAGCTCCATATTCGCCCGGATCCTGCGGATCCACCAGGAATAGTGGTCCTTTCGGCCTCTCTCCCAGTCGTATACAGGATTTCCCCACAGCTGGCCTGTCACGGAAAAAGCATCCGGCGGGCATCCCGCAATATATTCCGGTTTCAGATCGCGGTCAAACCGGAATACCTCCGGATGGGCCCACGCATCCGCACTGTCCATCGAAACATAGAACGGGACATCCCCGATAAATTCTATTCCTTGTTTCCGGGCATAACGGTGAAGCCGCTCCCATTGTGTAAAGAACTCGAACTGAACAAAACGGAAGAAAGAGATCTCATCCTGAAGCTCCTTTTTCGCCCGGCTGAGTGTGTCCGCCCTGCGCTCCTTGTAACCGTCGTCCCATTCCAGCCAGCTCTTTCCCTCGAACTTTTCCTTGAGCGCACAGTACAGACAGTAATCGTCCAGCCAGTACGATTCTCTCTCACAGAATTCGGTATACTTTTCATACAGGCTCTTCTCAGGGAGTACCGTATTCTCTGATTTCATATCCACCGCTGAGGCTGCTGCATCCGCAGCTCCTTCTGTCGCAGGTCCTGCTGGATCCGTGATGTTCTCCGCCGCTGCTCCCGCAGTGCCGGCCGACATAACCGTATAAGCTGCAGCCGTTTTGTTCTGAACGTCTTTGATTTCTTCCGTCCGTTTTTTTGAGTCGAGAAGACGCTCACAGAAGGCCGGATACGCCATCCGAAGTGCCCTGCCCCGGTTTGTATAAAGTGCGCCGTAATCAACACGCTCCTGATTCTGTCCAAAATCCAGACAGCGTACATCAGCTTCTCTCAGAAGCCCATCCTCGATCAAAGCTCTCAGATCTACATAATTCTGATTTCCCGCAAACGCTGAAACCGGCTGATAAGGTGAATCTCCGAAGCCGGTCGGGCCCAGCGGCAGCACCTGCCAGTAGCTCTGCCCGGACTTTTTCAGAAAATCCACAAATTCATATGCCTCCCTCGAGAAACAACCGATTCCGAATTCAGACGGTACCGAAAATACAGGAAACAAAATACCACATTGACGCTTCATACCCTACTCCTTCCCCGTTCACATATTGTTTTATTATAATATAAAGACAGGGCAGGTGTACACCTGCGGGACCATTTTTGTTCATTTTTCCGAAAAAATCATAATCATGAAAATACCCCCTGCAAAGCGTTTCCGCTCCTGCAGGGGATATGCGATATCTTATATCTGTTTTGTTTCCCGGTGCCGCACCGGTCTCCCGTCGCGATTCCATGATCAGTTGATATACTTGTCCTTAAATTTCAGACGTGAAAGAGCACGCGCCATGGAAGCCTGTGTCATCTTATATTCACGCAGACTCTGCTTCTGACGCAGACGCTCCTTCGCCCGCTCCAGCGCCTCCTCGGCACGCCGCTTGTCGACCTCATCCGGGGACTCGCAGGTGTCAACCAGGATCGTTGCGCGGTTATTTGCGAAAATCATGGAGCCGTTACCGCAGACAGCCGTTACCTTATTGCCGTCTGCCGTCGTAAAATCAATCTCCCCGGGCACGATCGCAAGCATAATCTGCGAATGGTGCGCAAGGAAACCTTCCCTCCCGTCAATGGTGGGAACCTTCAGACTTGTAACGTAACCGCCGTAAAAGGCCTTATCCGATGCGATGACTCTGAGATAATATTTGGCTTCTGCCATATTACACCTCAATCTTATTCCTGACGCATCAGCGGAGCGGGCGCGGAACTTCCGCCTCCCTCTGCCTGCTGATGCATGTGCCGGATTCTCTTATGCTTCCTTCTTTGCATGCTCCGCGACATCCTCGATGCCGCCGCAGTTGAAGAACGCATTCTCCGGATAATCGTCCATTTCTCCGTTCAGGATTGCCTGGAAGCCCTTGATGGTGTCCTCGAGAGGAACATACTTTCCGGGGATTCCGGTGAACTGCTCCGCTACGTGGAACGGCTGTGACAGGAAGTTTCTGATCTTACGGGCACGATATACGACGGTCTTGTCCTCATCAGAAAGCTCTTCCATACCAAGGATGGCGATGATATCCTGAAGCTCTTTGTACTTCTGCAGATACTGAAGCACGGACTGTGCAGTCTCGTAATGCTCCTTCCCGACAATATCCTCTTCCAGGATTCTGGAGGAAGACTCCAGCGGATCAACGGCAGGATAAATACCCTGCTCTACGATCTTTCGGGAAAGAACGGTCGTTGCATCCAGATGAGCAAAGGTTGTAGCAGGCGCTGGGTCTGTCAAGTCATCAGCAGGTACATATACTGCCTGCACAGATGTGATGGATCCGTTTGTCGTGGAAGCGATTCTCTCCTGAAGCTCACCCATTTCATTTGCCAGGGTCGGCTGATATCCTACAGCGGACGGCATACGTCCAAGCAGAGAAGATACCTCGGAACCGGCCTGTACGAAACGGAAGATGTTATCGATGAACAAAAGAACGTCTTTTTTCTGAACATCACGGAAATACTCGGCCATTGTAAGCCCCGTCTCCGCAACACGCATACGTGCCCCCGGGGGCTCGTTCATCTGTCCGAATACCAGGGCGGTATTCTTGATAACTCCGGACTCTGTCATCTCGCTCCAGAGGTCATTTCCTTCACGGGATCTTTCTCCGACACCGGTGAAGATCGAATAACCGCCGTGCTCCGTCGCGATGTTGCGGATCAGCTCCTGAATCAGGACGGTCTTACCTACTCCGGCACCTCCGAACAGTCCGACCTTACCACCCTTTGCGTAGGGCGCGATCAGGTCAATAACCTTGATTCCGGTCTCCAGGATCTCCTGTACCGGTTTCTGATCTGTAAATTTCGGTGGCTTTCTGTGAATCTCCCACTGTTCAGAATCTCTGAGCTGTTCGCCGCCGTCGATGGTATCGCCAAGCACATTGAACAGACGTCCCAGATTCTTCTCGCCGACCGGAACTTCGATTCCGGTTCCCAGTGAGATCACAGGCATATCTTTCTGTAAGCCTTCACTGGCAGAAAGCATGATACAGCGGACCATATCATCACCGATATGCTGCTGTACCTCCATGATTGCCTTCTCGCCATGGTTGTCAACCTGCAGCGCTGTCTTGATTTTCGGAAGAGGAAGATCCTCAAATGCGACATCGACAACAGGACCCATGACCTGGACAATTTTTCCGATTTGCATGTGTCATGTCCTTTCTATTGTGTCAACGCCCCTGCCCCTTAAGGCAGGGCGTTACAAGCTCAATGAAGCGCGCCGGCCTGGAAAGTATCGAGATCCTCTCCCTGCTGGTTTTCAAACTTCGGCATGTCTTTCTTCTTATGTTTCTTCTGCTGCAGCGCACGTGCCTTCGCGCCTGCGCAAACCTCCGTAATCTCCTGTGTGATCTGAGCCTGACGCTCCCGATTGTACTGAATGCTCAGCTCCTGGACCAGTTCGCTGCCGTTTTTATTGGCCGCGTCCATCGCCTGCATACGGGAGCTGTGCTCCGCACAGTAAGATTCCACAAGTGCACTGTATATATATCCGTTGATAAAGTCCGGGATGATGTTGTTCAGAAGAAGATCCGGCCCCGGTTCCATGTCGAAGGTCTCCTGATACACACCACTCAGTTTTGTCATATTCTGTTTGAAAAACTCCTCATTCAGACGGATCAACGGCAGAAGCTGCCGGATCTCCGTCTCGGTTTCCATGGAGTTCTTCATTCGGGTGTAAATGATATATACCTCATCAACTTCCTTGCGCTCGAACAGATCAAGCATCTGATATGCGATCGACCTTGCCCTGGAAAGAGTCGGTTTCTGGGCGGTATAGTGAAAGGCGCCGTCTACATTTACATTGTGATTTGCAAAATACTGACGGCCGACCTCTCCGACGACATATAGCATGTCATTGTTCGCGGGTCTCAGCTTCTCCTCTGTCAGCTTCAGTACATTATGGTTGTATGCACCTGCAAGTCCCTTATCTGCGGTCACACAGATAATCGCCCTGCGGAGATCGCTTTTGGAAGTGACCTCACGCTCATCCAGATACGGATGGCTGTAACCGTCCGGAAGGTGACGCAGCACCCGTCCGAACATGTCCTGCAGCGCATAAAAATACGGTTCGGTATTTGCCAGCGCTTTCCGCGCGTTATTCATTTTCGTAGAAGAAATCATATACATAGCGTTCGTAATCTTCAGTGTATTATTGACGCTATCAATTCTTTCCTTGATTTCACGTGTTGCTGACATATTTTTCCTTCTTCAATTTCCGGCTGAGCTTATGCGTTCTTTGTCTTATGCGCTTCCGCGTATTCCGCGCCAAACTCATCCGCTGCTGCCAGGATTCTCTCGGTAAGTTCATCCGGAAGCTGTCCCTTTTTGTTGATCTCCTCGACGATATCCGAATACTTATCGGCGAAGAACGCAAGCATCTCCTTCTGGTAAGCTTTCACATTCTTAACCGGAACATTGATCATCTTCTTATGCTCGGCAACGCAGAGAGTAATAACCTGATCTGCGGTTGAAAGCGGATGACCAAGAGGCTGCTTCAGCAGCTCCATCAGAACATTTCCCTGTTTCAGCTGATTCTGCGTTGCTTCATCCAGATCTGAACTGAACTGGGTGAACACCTGCATCTCACGGAACTGTGCCAGATCGATACGCAGGGAACCCGCAGCCTTCTTCATTGCCTTGGTCTGAGCTGCTCCTCCTACACGGGATACGGAAAGTCCGACGTTAACGGCCGGTCTCTGTCCCTCGAAGAACAGATCGGACTCCAGGAAAATCTGTCCGTCTGTGATGGAGATAACATTGGTCGGAATGTATGCGGATACATCGCCGTCCTGTGTCTCAATAATCGGCAGCGCGGTGATGGAACCTCCGCCCAGATTTTCTGACAGCCTTGAGGATCTCTCGAGAAGTCTGGAATGCAGATAGAATACATCACCCGGGTAAGCCTCACGTCCCGGAGATCTTCCGAGAAGCAGTGACAGCGTACGATATGCAACGGCATGCTTGCTCAGATCATCATAGATGATCAGAACATCCTTGCCTCTGTGCATGAAGTATTCGGCAATGGATGTCGCGGCATAAGGCGCGATGTACTGAAGCGGTGCCGGATCTGCAGCGGTGGATGCCACTACAATCGAATAGGACATCGCGTCATTTTTCTTCAGTGTGTTTACAATGCTGGCTACTGTAGATGCCTTCTGTCCGATTGCGACATAGACGCAGTAGCAGTCCTTCCCCTTCTGGTTCAGAACGGCATCCATCGCGATGGATGTCTTACCGGTCTGACGGTCACCGATGATCAGTTCTCGCTGTCCACGGCCGATAGGGAACATGGAGTCAATGGCAAGGATACCGGTCTCCAGAGGAACCGTAACCGGCTGACGGTCAATGATTCCAGGCGCCGGCTGTTCAATCGCGCGGTACTCGTCACCCTTTACCGGTGCACCGCCGTCAATGGGATTGCCCAGCGCGTCAATGACACGGCCGAGATATCCGTCGCCGCATGCAATACCTGCGCGCTTGCCGGTACCGGTCACACGGGTTCCCTCACCGATGCTGCCCTCGGCATCAAACAGAATCGCACCGATTCCGTCCTCACCGATATTCTGAACCATTCCTTTTACGCCGTTTTCAAAGACCAGAATCTCTCCGTACTGCACATGATCCAGACCTGTGATGGTTACAATTCCGTCGCCGGCCGTCAGAACATGACCGACTTCCGACTGTTTCGCTTCAAGATGGAACTGTTCCACGGCAGCACGCATGATCTCCATGATGCCTTCCTGGCTCTTTTCTCTCGCAGCTCTGGCTCTGGCATCATTGATCTGATTTTCGAACTGTCTCTCTCTTCCGCGGGTACTCCAGTCGTACTCATCGCTTCCGATGTCGAGAATGAAACCACCGTGTACATCCGGATCCTGAACGATCTCAAGATTTACCTGATCCGTGTCTTCAAGCTCATACTTGTTTTTCAGAAACTGAACGAATTTCTGTCTCTGCTCTTCGCTCGGCTCGGTTACACAGCGAAGAACCGCATGAAGCTTTCCGTTCTCGTCCAACTTTATTGTTTTGTTCTCACTCATAGTGTCAGTCTTTCTTATCTTTATTCGCTGAGACCTTCTTCAGGAAGGCATCATACATCTTATCGTCATCCTCAGCCTCTGCGATTCTGGCAGCGGCATCCTTAACCATCTCAACAATGTCTTCCTCAGCTTTGTGCTTCTGGTCTGTCGTCTCTGCAGCTGCTTTGGCTCTGGCATCATTAATGATCTTGTCAGCGTCTGCTTTGGCCGAATCGACAATACGGTCGTATTCCACGTTTGCCTTTGCTCTTGCCTCATCAGCAGCTTTCTTTTTCTCATCATCAATGCTCTTGATTGTATCCTCATACTGTGTCTTGAGAGCATTGGCATCATTCTGTGCCTTTTCTGCGTCCGTGTAGGACTTCTCAATGTCTTTTGCTCTCTGATCGAGGATCTTGTGTACTCTTCCAAAAAGGAACTTTTTAAGAAGGAAATACAGAATCAGAAGATCGATGACCGTCCATAAAACATTTAAATCAAAACGTAACATGTCTTCTCCTAAGTTGTTCCGTACTCTGATACGAAATCATTGTCACTGAAATTTATTTACGCGAACAGTGAGCCGCAGCCGAATGCGAAGTATTCGTGTGCGGCGAGCGTCGCGATAGCGGGATAAAACTCGCGCAGCGTGTTTTATCTCGTTTCAGAATAACCGAAGCATTTTCCGATATGGCTTATGCTACAAACAGAATCATCAGACCCAGTACAAAACCGTAAATAGCGGTTGCCTCTGCAAGTGCGGATCCGAGAAGAAGGTTTCTCATGATTTTGTTGTCAGCTTCCGGCTGCTTTGCGATAGCGTCTGTTGCATGTCCGGTTGCGATACCGATTCCAAGTCCTGCGCCGATACAAGCGAGTGCTGCAATTCCTGCTCCAAGTGCTGTCATTTTTTCTTTCCTCCTGTAATCTTCCGGCATAAGACCGGAAATTCTTCTCAATACTCCCCGGAGCATCCCGGGAATTCATACACGGATTCTATCCGTAAAAATAATGGATTGAACGTTGACTTTAAATAATTGACTATGTAAATGATTGTGACCAGTGAATACATCTGACCGCGATCTGCGTTCTCGCCGGAACAGCTTACGCGGCAACGGCAACAGCTTTCTTTTTTCTCTTTCTGGTCTTTTTCTTCTTCGGTTCTTCCGGAGTGATTTCTGCCGCCTCAGCGATAAACAGTGAGGTAAGGAATACGAATACGTATGCCTGAATCATTCCATCGAAGATATCAAAGTAGAAGCTGAAGATAAGTGGAACTCCTACCGGAATCAGATTTTCGATCAATGTCATGATGACATAGGATCCGAGTACGTTACCAAAAAGTCGCATGCAAAGTGAAAGCGGACGGATAAATACCTCCAGGATATTAATCGGTGTAACAATTCCGACCGGCTGTGTGAAACTCTTCAGCCATCCCAGAACGCCCTTCCGCTTAATACCTGCCGCCTCAATCAGCACAATGCTCATTATGGCAAGTGCAGCCGTCACATCCAGATCCTTCGTCGGAGGCTTCATTCCAAGAAGTCCTATAATGTTGGAAAGACCGATAAACATGATGACCGTCATCAGATATTCCGCATACTCTCCCGCGTCGGGACCGAGCATACCCTTGATCGTCTTCTCCAGCCAGGTTACAAATGCTTCAACCGCAACCTGTCTCTTCCCCGGGTTCCGAACTTTCATTCCATGAGTCAGCCAGAGTGCAAGTGCTAAAAGAATACCCATGACGATCCAGGAAACCACAACGGATTCAGCAATATGTATACCCCCGAAGACAGGGATCACAAATGCGTCCTGGACCTTAAGATCTTCCACAAGCTTCTGTGCCATACTCATTCTCACCACCTTCTTTCTAACGTGTTACTGCTGAAGCATTCAGGGTAAACCCAGCGAGGCATTCCGCAGCTGATACATTTTGTTGCTCCCCGTTTCCGGGGTATCGCGCAGTATGCGCGCATAAAAATAATCACCGGCAATTTTACAGTCAAGCAAGATGGCTCTGATTGCAAGTGATTACTTTATTATTTTTTTATCACTTTCATTTACGATAGTCAATAATTACAACAGCTGACTTATAGTCAAATCGACGCTTATTACGGTCAAAAGTAGACAGGTGTCACTGTGCGGCTTCGGTGCTGCCATACCTGCAGATATCCTTCAGACAGCAGATCCCGCACTTCGGGTGCCTTGCGACGCAGACTGCCCGTCCGTGATTGACGAATCTGTGACAGAGATCGCTGCCTTCCTCCGGAGGAATGATTTTCCACAGTTCTCTCTCGACCTTTGCCGGCTCCCTGATATTGTCCACAAGACCGATCAGATTGCAGAGGCGGATGCAGTGTGTATCTGTGACGATGGCAGGCTTTCCGAAGACGTCTCCCATCACCAGATTGGCACTCTTTCTTCCTACACCGGGGAGCTTCAGAAGCTCCCCCATCGTATCCGGGACACGATCATGATATTGTTCGTGCAGCATCCGCATGCAGCCGGAGATATCTCTGGCCTTGCTCGGCCCCAGGCCGCAGGGTCTGACAATCTCTTCGATCTCCGCCGGTTCGGCAGCTGCCAGAGCTGCAACCGACGGAAACTTTGCAAAGAGCTTCGGCGTGATCATATCTACCCGCTTATCTGTACACTGTGCTGCCAGCCGGACACTTACCAACAGCTGCCAGGCATCCTCATATGCCAGCGTGCAATGAGCGTCCGGATATTCTTTCTTCAGACGCCGGATCACCTCCAGCGCCAGCTTTTTCTTCTGTTCAAGCTCCGGACCGTCCGTTTCCTTCTTCACCATACGTTATCTGTCCTGTTCTGAAAAGCGGATGAGACACCTGCTCCCATGATGAGAAGCAATTTTGTGGGATACAAGTTGTCTGTCCTGTTCTGAAAAGCAGGTGAGACACCTGCTTCTGATGATTGCCGGTTATTTGCGGATTACAAAGTTTATGATTCTGCCGGGAACGTATACTTCCTTGACAATTGTGGCGCCCTCCAGGAATTTTGCCACATTCGGCTCAGCCTTGGCGGCCGCAAGAGCGTCCTCCCTGCTGATATCCGCCGCAAGCTGTACGGTTCCTCTCACCTTTCCGTTGACCTGAACGCCAAGCTCGATGACAGAATCCTTCGCCTTCTCCTCGCTGTATTCCGGCCAGGAGGAGAGGGTGATAAAGATTTTGCCGTCCGGGTTCATTCCGATATACTGCCAGATCTCTTCGGCAATGTGCGGCGCGAACGGGGAAAGCAGCTTGATGAAGGTGATCAGGTCATCCTTTGTGATGCTCCCCGCCTTATAGAATTCATTGATCAGCGACATCATCGCCGCAATGGCGGTGTTGAACTTCATGTTGTCAATATCTTCCGTAACCTTACGGATCGTCTTGTGAAGGCTGTTCTCAAGCTTCGGATCTTCCTTTTCCGCGGTCATGATATCCGTAAGTCCCGCCACACGGTCAAGAAATCTTTTACAGCCGCGAACCGCCTCGTCACTCCACGGAGCAGCGCTCTGATAATCTCCCATGAACATGACATAGGTGCGAAGCGTATCCGCCCCGTAAAGCTTTACGATATCCAGCGGATCAATGACATTTCCCTTGGATTTGGACATCTTCTCGCCGTCCGCGCCGAGAATCATTCCCTGATAGGTTCTTTTTGCGTACGGCTCCGGTGTGTTCACCTCACCGATATCATACAGGAATCTGTGCCAGAATCTGGAGTAAAGCAGATGACGCGTCACATGCTCCATACCTCCGTTATACTGATCGACAGGCATCCAATATTCCAGCTTCTTCCGGTCAGCAAATGCCTTGTCATTGTGCGGATCACAGAAACGAAGGAAATACCAGGAAGATCCTGCCCACTGCGGCATCGTATCGGTCTCGCGCTTTGCCGGTCCGCCACACTTCGGGCAGGTGCAGTTTACAAAGCTGTCGATCTTGGCCAGAGGGGACTGCCCGTCGGTACCCGGTTCAAAATTCTTGACCGGCGGAAGCTCCAGAGGAAGCTCATCCTCCGGAACGGCAACGGTGCCGCACTTCGGACAGTGAATCAGCGGGATCGGCTCGCCCCAGTACCGCTGACGATTGAACGCCCAGTCCTTCATCTTGTACTGAACGCCCTTGTGCCCGATTCCCTCTTCCTCGATATGCTTCAGCATCGCTTCAATGGAATCCTTCTTATTGGTAAAGCCGTTCAGGAATCCGGAATTGATCATCTCTCCGTCTCCGGTATAGGCTTCCTTTGAGATGTCTCCTCCCTTGATGACCTGCACAATGTCCATTCCGAACTTCTTTGCGAAATCATAGTCACGCTGATCATGCGCCGGAACAGCCATGATCGCTCCTGTTCCGTATCCCATCATGACATAGTCGGCGATGAAGAGCGGAATTTCCTTGCCGGTAATCGGATTGACTGCCGTCAGTCCGTCGATCTTCACACCTGTCTTGTCCTTTACCAGCTGGGTACGCTCGAATTCCGTCTTCTTTGCGCTTTCTCTGCGATACTCCTCGACCGCGTCCCAGTTGCGGATTCTATCCTTATATTTGTCGAGAACCGGGTGCTCCGGCGCCACCACCATGAAGGTTACGCCGTACAAGGTATCGCACCGCGTAGTATAAATCTCGAGCTTCTCATCGGTTCCGGCAAGACGGAAGTTCACAAACGCTCCTGTGGATTTTCCAATCCAGGCGATCTCCTGCTGCTTGATGCTTTCCGGATAGTCCACATGATTCAGACCTTCCAGAAGCTTGTCAGCATAATCGGTGATCCGGAGGAACCATACATCCTTCGGCAGCTGCACAACATCGCTGTGGCAGATGTCGCATTTACCTCCCTGAGAATCCTCATTGGACAGAACAACCTTACAGTGCGGGCAGTAGTTGACCAGTGTCTTGGAGCGGAATACCAGTCCGTGCTCGAATAATTTTTCGAAGATCCACTGGGTCCATTTATAGTAGTCCTTATGTGAGGTGGCGATCACGCGGCTCCAGTCGAAGGAAAATCCGACCTTGCGGAGCTGATCGGAGAAATGGGCAATGTTTTTCTCTGTGATGTCATGAGGATGCGTGTTCGTCTTTATCGCGTAGTTCTCCGCCGGAAGGCCGAACGAATCGAATCCGATCGGGAAGAGAACATTATAGCCCTGCATTCTCTTCTTCCGGGAGATAACCTCAATGCTGGAGTATGCCTTAATGTGTCCGACATGCATACCTGCTCCTGACGGGTAAGGGAATTCCACCAGCCCGTACCACTTCGGCTTATCAGAAAAATCGACCGCCTTGAAAGCGTCATTTTCCTCCCATGCCTTCTGCCATTTCGGCTCAACGGTATTAAAATCGTATTTCATCTTCTGCACCTTCTTCTCTGATAAAATGCGCGGCCTCATCATACTGCCACGTCTGTTTTACGCGTAATTCTTTTTATTATGTCCCATTTTCCACCTTGGTGTCAACTCTTAACAGGCATTTGTCTGCGCACAGCCGGAAAAACCGGAAAGTCCTGACACAATAGTCAGAAAAAGCTGTACCCCTCTGCTCTTTAAACATTGCTCCAACCATTCTTGAAAGAAACATTGCTCCAACCATTCTTAAAAGCTTCAGCTTCTTTTTTTATAGTTCGAGCGAAGAAGCCACTTCTGATCGATTTTACGCACCGCATCCGGAAAGCGAATGGTCAGACGCACGGACCCCGTCATCTGTTCGAGATCCTCAATCGTTCCGGGGCCGAACTTCGGATGAACCACAGTATCACCCTTCCTGTAGCGGATCGTCCGGTTCCTGCTGTCCTCGGCCTCCCTCTTCCGATGAGCAAGATCGAGGAGCGCGGTGTGCGGATTTTTCCATGGGTTATTCAATGCCTTCTCATAGTCGTGCTTCTCTCTTCCCTTTCCGAACCGGTAGTACTCACTTGGAGCCGCTCCGACCAGAGAGCAGCAGTATTTCCAGGCGCTTCCATGGAGACCGCTCCGGAACCGGTATTCCTTCGGAATATCCATGTGAAACTGCATGTAGTGGGCATACTCATGTCTGTACAAATCCAGTTTGTCTTCCCTGTGCAGGGAATCTCTGCTCAAAAATCCCACAAACACAAGGGAAAAGTAGAAGCTCTCCTCCTGTCCATTCCCGGACGGTGTATAAGCTCCAAGTCTTTCTTCATCGAATCCGAATTCAATCGGTACTTCTGCCGCATGCAGACCAAATTTCCGGTCCAGACTCCGGTAAAGCGCCAGAATCTCCGCCTTTAATGCCGGGATCTCCTTCCGAAGCTGCCTCTTGGCGTTCTCACTAATCGAATCATCCATTTTCTTTCTTCCTTTAATCACAGTTCAAAACCGCCATGCCCCGCAAGCGGGGCGCCAAATACGGTATAAGCTGCGGATTGCTCGTGCTTCGCGCTCCCCGCAATCCTCCAGGTGACCGGCTTCGCCGGTCTGGCGCGGCGTTCGCTCCACAGCTTCCCCATCACCTTGCTGCTCCAAAGCTTCCGTGTCACTTTGCTGCTCCAAAGCTTCCGCGTCACTTTGCTGCTCCAAAGCTTCCGTGCCGATAACCGGTATGAGCATGGAAAAGTGCAAAGCACCGCTCCATGCTCATACCTGTTGACGTTACTAAAGTTCTTGTCCGGCAGATTCAGCCCTGATTCTCCGTCTGGTTTTTCTCTCTGTCCTGTTCGTACATTCTGCCTCTTGCAAAGCCCTCACAAAAGATAATGAAGGAATCCGCGTCCGGCGCTGCAAAATGCTTTGCCATTCGCTCCAGAACCTCCACATCGCGCAGCGTGAGATTATACTTGTTCAGCTTCTGAACGACTGCCGCGCTCTCCGCGACTCTTCCGCATACCAGCTTCGCATGTTCACGGTCCGACTCATTCGCATACTCATTAAAGAAATCATCACTCATTTGAAAATTCATATCTTCTCCTCCCTTCCTCTCCGACTGTAATGTCCGGTGCGCTTCAGATAACAGATGCCTTCATCTCCGGCTCCCATGTCCGGTGCACTTCAGACAACAGACACTTTATTTTCTCAGGATCTCACTGAGGATCTGAATACACTGCCTGACACCGACAGCTCCCGTATCAATACAAATATTATAATTGGAAATGTGTCCCATCTCAACCCCGGTGTAGGTCTTGTAGTAGATTTCACGAAGCTGTTCCTTTCTGAATGCTGCCTTCTTTGCGTCAAGGCCTTTATTCTCCTCAAGTTCCGCGGCTCTGCGGATTCTGTGCTCCTCATCCGCATACAGAAAGACCCGGAAAGCCGGGATACCGGCCTCTGTCAGGATGTGATCTGCGCATCTGCCGACGATGATGCAGGGTTCCTCCGCAAGCTTCAGGACTACCTCTTTCTGCGCCTCAAAGATTCTGTCGTGCGAACTCGGATAGGAGGCAGCATTGTTCAGCAGATCATTCATGAACTTGCCTGCCCTGCTGAGATCCTCTCCCTCGCGCTTGATATCTTCCTCGGAGAAGCCGCTCTGCTCGGCAGTTTTCCGGACCACATCCTTATCATAATACGGGATTCCCAGTTCCTCCGACAATCCCTTCGCCACGGTGCGTCCATATGCGGCATACTGACGGCTGATCGTAATCACAGGATACCTTAACTCAGTCATAATTTTCCTTTCCGCGCGGTCCGGATCCGCCGGCCGCGTCATTCAAAAATGGTGCAGACATCACGAAACCGCTGCACTCTTTCTTCGCTTTCCGTACTGAATCAGCAGACAAATCACAACAATGCACAGACCTGCCACATCGGTAAGCGTTCCGGGGTGAATCAGCAGCAGGCCACCCGCCGCAATGATCACCCGCATCACCGGATGCATACAGGAGAAGCAATATCCCTCGAATGAAGCGGCAATGCCGAAGATACCGATGGCCGCAGTGATCGCAATCCTTACGACAGTCAGCGCGGATGTATCAATCAGCAGCATGGCCGGGTTGTAGCAGAACATATAGGGTACAATAAACACCGCAATCGCTAGCTTCGAGGCATTAAACGCTGTCTTCATCGGATTGCTCTTTGCGATCGCGGATCCCGCGTAGGCAGCAAGCGCAACCGGAGGTGTAATATCCGCTACGATTCCAAAATAGAACACAAAGAAATGCGCCGCGAGAATCGGCACTCCCATCCGGATCAGAATCGGTGCGGTCGTCGCCGCCATGATACAGTAGTTTGCCGTCGTAGGTACACCCATCCCCAGGATGATGCAGCAGACCATGGTCAGAAGAAGCGCGATGATCAGTTTATTCCCGGCCACTCCGACGATCGCGTTAATCAGATCATTCGCCAGTCCCGTCATTGTGATCGATCCCGAAATGATTCCCGCAACTCCGCAGGCAGCCGCCACCGTGATGGTGCTCCGCCCTCCTGCCTCCAGCGCATCAATAATTTTATGGGGAGTGATCCGGTTATCCCTGTCGAACAGGCTGACCACGATGGAAAGAACAATGGCAAGAGAAGCCGCTTTCTGCATGGTCATGAAGTTTCCGGATACCCAGATGACGAGCATCACCAGCGGAAGCAGCAGATAGATCTTCTTCATCAGTTTGCCCGCGCGCGGAAGCTGCTCCTTGGGAATACCATGAAGATTCAGCTTTTTTGCCTCCAGATGAACCGAAATAAAAATTCCCATGAAATACAGAATCGCCGGGAGAACCGCTCTTCCGATGATATCTGAGTATGGAACACCGACGAAGTCGGCCATCAGAAATGCTGCGGCTCCCATGATCGGAGGCATGATCTGTCCTCCGGTAGAGGCCGCGGCCTCTACCGCTCCGGCAAACTCCGGACGGTAACCGGTCTTCTTCATCATTGGAATCGTCACGGAACCGGTGGTCACCGTGTTGCCGACCGATGATCCGGAAACCATGCCGCAGAGCGCCGAGGATATGACCGCTACCTTTGCCGGTCCTCCCGCAAATCTTCCCGCCACACAATTTGCCAGATCAATAAAGAAATTGGAGATTCCGGTCCTCTCCAGAAACGCGCCGAAGATAATGAACACGACGATGTACTTGGAGCAAACGTTGACCGGAGTCGAAAAAATTCCCTCCTTCGTATAAAACAGATTCCGGATCAGATACTTCAGCCGCCCGAAAAAGTCGGGGTTCGTCAGTCCGTAGGTCAGTGCATAGATAACGAAAGCCGCCGCGACAATCAAAATCGGAAGTCCCACGCACCTTCTTGTAATCTCGACGAGTGCGGCAATACCGACAATGCCGATGATGATCTGATACCACTGAAACCGGGTACCCTGATTGATGATGGTGTTCGCGGAAAACGTAAAATAAAAGAATGATGCCGCACCCGCAATCATGAAGATGATATCACCGAGCGGCATGTAATTTTCCTTCTGAATTCCCTTCTTCGAAGGATAGATCAGAAATCCCATCAGGATGACCAGCCCGAGAAAGGATGTCAGACGGATTTCCTCCAGAAAGGTGGCAAACAGGGTCACATAGATGCACCAGATCGAAAAAGCCGCCAGAATTGCTGTGATCATCATCTTCGGTTTCCCGGTCCATATCCTGGTATTGGATTCCCGGTCGTATTTCCGCATCAGCGCGTCGAGATCATCCTTTACGGCGCCCTGACCGTCCCCGTTCGTTACTTCCGCACCGGAAGCTCCCGGCTTTATCTTTTCTTTTGAATCGTTCAATCTTATCTCCTCCTCATTTGAATCGAACAGACAGGCATTCTGCGAGAATATTCGTTCATTTCATGTCTCAGCTTATTCTTCCGTATTCACGGTGTAGCCCTGTTCTTTATAATATCTTGCAGCGCCCTCATGATACGGGACTGTCGTAATACTTGTCGCCGTCTTCAGATTCAGCTCCTCGCCTCTCGCATTCTCCTTCGCGATTTCCTTCGCGTTTGAGAATATTGCCCTGGTCAGATCATAGACCGTGTCCGCGTCCGCGGATGCCGATACGATCACGGTCGCAAGCACGGTAATCGTATCAATATCCTTCTTCTGCCCCGGATAGGTGCCGGCGGGAATAGAATAGGATTCATAATACGGACATTTCTCCATGATGGAATCCCGGACCTCTCCGTCAATATTCACAAAGTTCACTCCGTTGGTCGTTGCGAGCTCGGTGATCGCCGAGGTTGGTGCACCCGCGACGATAAAGGCGGCATCGATCTTGCCGTCTTTGAGAGATTCCTTGGAATCCTCAAAAGACTGGTACTGCGGTTTGATATCGTCGATGTCCAACCCCGCTCCGGCAAGAACGTCAATCGCGTTGAAATATACTCCGGATCCGGCTTCTCCGATAGATACGCTCTTGCCCTTCAGATCCGATACACTTTGAATATCCTTATCCATGGTGATCAGCTGAACCGTCTCCGCGTAGAGCGCACCGAGCACACGGAAGGAATGCGTCCCGCCGTCCTTTTCAAACGCACGCGTACCGTCCCAGCCGTATGACATCACGTCCGACTGCGTGAATCCGAGCTGAAAATCTCCGTCCTGGATGCTCTGGATATTCACCTTGGAACCTCCCGTAGAAACAGCTGTTACACGGACATTCGCGTAATTCTTCATATATTGGGCCAGAACACCGCCGTACGAATAATACGTTCCTGCCGTTCCTCCGGTACCGAACATCATCCTCTCCTTATACTGTGTGCAGCCTGTCATGCTCACCGAGACAGCCAGTACAAGCAGCACACACAGCATTCGGAATCCTTTTTGTTTTCTCATGATATAAATCTCTCCCTCAAATTATTTGTTCACTTGTCTGGCCATGACATTGACCGTGAAACGTCAAATTCCCTCCCTGGAATTCTCATCTGCAGCCGACATGACATGACCGATATCCCTGGGATGGATCGCCGCCTGCAGGGACTCATCAAGAAGATCCCGTCCTCCCTGCTCCACAAACTGGCGTATAAACGGAAGCTTCAGGAAATCCGGATCTTCGCCGGAGTAACGGATGGCATCCGCGATAACCGCGTCGCCCGGCGTCTCCGAGAAGCGTGCCAGAACATCCTCCCCGTCAAAGTAAAGATTGATTTTTCGTGTGCAGGCTTCTTCCAGAAAAGCGATTTCCAGAAGCAGAACCACGTGATCGTACTCATCCGTCGCAATCCGCCCGGTGGTTCCGATATAATACGGTTCTCCATGCAGTACAATCTCACTGATCTCGGGTCTCTCAAATCCCACATTGACATGATGAACGTCATCTCCCTCGTATAGAAGAACGACCATCGTATCCTCAACCCTCTGAAATCCGATCTTTTGAATGCCGTCCGTGTAGTTATTGTGCGTTACCTGGCACACCAGTGGAAAAATACCTGCTCTGCCTTTTTCCATCACGTAGGTGTGTGCGTCCAGAACGTCCAGCATCTCAGAAGGAGACATCACGGTGGATTTTTTCGACCACAAACCCCAGCCCTTTCTTCTCCTCCGCTTCTTATGATACACCGGTATCTCTGCCAGATTCTGCTTCGCTGCCTCTGAAAGAACCGCGCTTCCGACACCGGAACCACCGAAGGTATCATATCCGCTGTACTCGGCAATGGTACTCATCAGCTTGCGAAGAGCCGTAGGATTCTCCGCCAGGGGACCATCCGAAGCCACAAAAGATGCGCCCCAGTACCGCCTCATAATTTCAGTCAGATTGCCCTCCTGGAACAGTTCTCTGTTGCCCGCGTTAACCATGAGGATCATATCCAGATCCGGGTAGCAGATGACATCCTGCCCGAACAGCCCGTTCATGGCATATCCACCCGGACGCTCCTCCATCCATAGCTGATAGCCATAGCCGAACTTGCCGTTATCCACGTGAGATCTGGTCATCTCCTCTACCCAATGCTTCGGCACAAGCTGTTTTCCATTCCACTCGCCCTTGTTCAACAAAAGCTGACCAATCTTGCAGGCATCCTCCGGCCGGATGAAACAGCCCCATCCGCCCTTCGTGTATCCCATCGGACTTTTCTCCCAGAAAATCTCCCGGATTCCCATCGGGTCAAAGATCCTGTCCTTCAGGAAATCAAACATAGTCTGTCCGCTTTTCACTTGGATAGCCGCAGAAAGCATGAAGGAATTCATCGAATTATAATCAAACTTTGTTCCGGGATCCGACTTGAATCCCGCTGACATGAAATTCGTACACCAGTCGCTGCCATCCAATGCGCCAGACTCCGAATAATCCACCCCGCTTGTCATCTGAAGAAGATCCCGCACCGTGACCCGCTTGCGGCTGAACCGGCTAAGGAGCTTAATATTGGAAGGAAAAATCTCATCCAGTCCCTCGTTCAGAGTCAGCAGTCCCTCATGGATCGCCAATCCCGTCGCAATGCCGGTGAAGGTCTTGCACATGGAATAAGTCACGTGCCACATGCCACGCTGATAAGGCGCGAAGCTGCATTCACAGATCACCTTCCCGTGACGGATAACCATGGCCTGCTGAATAGCCGCCTCCGGATCATCATGAAGAGAAATCAAATACTCCCTGATATGATTCGAAGAAATCCCCTGCGATTCCGGAGTCGCCCGCTCAAAAGGCTGCTCCACAGGCTTACCCTCAAAATGCGGCTTCTGCGGCACAAAATCAATCTTGCCGATCTGCCCCGTCTGCCTCGCCAGAATCCGAAATAAAAGTTGAATAAAAGAAAACCTGAACTCTGCCATATCTCTCCCCATGATGTATACTGTACTGTATAAAGTCGTCGTCAAGCGGGCAGTTTTGGGCATGCGAAGCATGCACAGAAAACTGCATGCTTGAACGACGCTAACATGTATGAGCATGGAGCGGTGTGAAACACCGCGAAAATGCGAATACATGTGGCAGCTGCGAGAGTTGCGAAGCAACGAAGCAGCTGGCTTTATACAGTATGTGGTGATTTCAAATATCTGCCAGCGGCACGGAAGCTGCGAAGCAGCATTCAACCCGACACATATAGTAATGATAGCATAAACGGAGAACTATATGAATATTTTTACATGGATCCAGAAAATCTGGCACACCCTTTCCAGTATCTCAGGCAACGTTGTGACAGCCGCCTTCCTGATCTCCCTGATTGTCTTCCTTATTGAAAAATACAGATATCATTATAAAAGAGCGGCTTATAAAAAGGAAGAGAAATCTTTTTCCACAGATGGACGTATGCCGGAAGGCTCCGCTGTCCGCAAGGCAGCTGTCATAACTGGAGCCTCCAGCGGCCTCGGCCGGAAATACGCTCTGGCCATTGACCGAAATCCCGCGAAATACGATGTCACAGAATTCTGGCTGATTGCGAGGCGCAGAGACCGCCTTGAGGCTCTGGCAGCCGGGCTTCATCTCCCGGTGAAGGTTCTCTGCCTAGACCTGACAGATTCTGAAAACATCGACTTCCTTGAAAAATGTCTGGAACAGGAATCTGCATCCGCTGGAGGTTCCTCTGCCTTCACGGTTTCCATGCTTCTGAACTGTGCCGGCTATGGGAAATACGGTTCCTCGAGAGACATCGGAAGGCAGGAGGAATGCCGGATGATCGATACAAACGACAAGGCGTCGATCAGTGTCACTGCCGCCGTCATCCCGTATATGAATGCCGGAAGCCGGATCCTCGAAGTCTGTTCGGTCGCCGGTTTTCAGCCAATCCCGTTCTTTAACTGTTATGCCGCGTCCAAGTCTCTGCTCTATTCCTACAGCCGCGCGCTCCGGATCGAGCTTCTCAATTCAGGGATCAGTGTCACTGCCGTCTGCCCTTACTGGATCAAGGATACGGAATTTATAGCAAAGGCAGCCGGTAAGCAGAAAAACCTCTTTCTCGCTTCAACCGCCTCCCGTGTGGTCCGGATCTCTCTGTTCGATGTGCAGCACCACCACGCGCTCTCCACGCCAGGTCTTCTCTGCACGCTTGACCGCATCTTCGCAGGATGGATACCGGACGAGGTTCTTGCGTATATCATGACATTTTTCCTTTGACACTGTCTGACCGGAATATTCCCAGCCTCCTCTTTGTATCTGACATAAGGGGTTGTTCCCTCACACCAGAGATTCAATATCTGATCCATAGCGGCGATATGATATTCAGGACGAACGAGATAAAACACGCTGTGCGAGTTTTATCTCGCTATCGCGACGCTCGCCGCACACGAATACTTCGCATTCGGCTGCGGCTCACTGTTCGCGTAAATAAGGAAATGCCCGGTCCGCATTCCTCTCGAAATTCAGACCGGGCATTTCCCGCAAGTTCTCTTTTTATTGTTTTATCACACGTTTTTCTCTACTTATGAAAAATAAATCACCAGGAAAGATGATCAATAGCGGCCTTCTCCACCGCAATTCCCGCGCGGTAGTGTTCCGCGAACGTCTCGTATCCCGCCTCGTCCGCAGGATCCGGATCGATCGTAATTCCCTCCTGTCCGTCAAAAATCTTCTGTGACAGGTAATCGCCCAGTGAATCGTATTCGTTCGCGCCGCTGATCCGGTACGCTGCCAGTACAGCCATTCCCCATGGGCCACCCTCGCTGGCGGTCTTCATGACCGTCACCGGCACATGAATGGCGGCAGCCAGATACTTCTGCGCCACTCCTTCCGTTTTAAACAGCCCACCGTGACCGGTGATGCGGTCGATGTGCACATTCTCCTCCTTCAGGATATCCATCCCTAGCTTAACCGCAGCCAAAGAAGTATACAGATTCGCGCGCATCAGATTTGCCAGATTGAACCTGCTGTCCGGCATTCTGACATACAGCGGCCGTCCCTCGTTCAGCATGGTTACATTTTCACCCGAGTAATAGCCGTATGCCAGAAGTCCGCCGCAGTCCGGATCTCCCTTCAGCGAATTGGTGTAGAGCTTCTGATACAGTTCTCCCATATCCGTCTGAATTCCCATCAGTTCGCAGAACTCATGGAAAATTCCGACCCAGGCATTGAGGTCTGTTGTGCCGTTGTTCGCGTGAGACATCGCGCAGGGCGCGCCGTCCGGCGTCGTGACCATGTCAATTTCCCGGTGAAGCTTCTTCAGCGTCTGTCCCTTCTCCAGCACAATCATCGCAAACGTGCTGGTCCCCGCAGAAATATTACCGGTTCCCGGTGCGACGGAATTCGTGGAGACCATTCCGGTTCCCGCATCCCCTTCCGGCGGAGCCATCGGCACGCCCGGCTCCAGATTTCCGCTCTCATCCAGAAGGGCCGCCCCCTCCGCTGTCAGAGTCCCGGCATCCTCTCCCGCACACAGGACCTTCGGGAACAGATCTTCCGCGCGGAAGGAGTACCCGTGCTTCTGAAGGAGTCCGTCAAAAAGCTCCATCATGTGCGCGTCATAGTCCATTTTTGAGGTATCCATCGGGAAGATTCCAGACGCGTCTCCTGCGCCGGTCACCTTCCGACCCGTCAGCCGATAGTGCATATAAGAAGCAAGTGTGGTGACAAAATCCACCTTATCCAGATGTTTCTCATGATCCAGAACACACTGATACAGATGCGCTGATGTCCAGCGGAGCGGAATGTTGAAGTCAAACAATTCCGTCATCTCATCCGCTGCCGCCTGCGTATTTGTATTCCGCCATGTCTGGAACGGAGCAATCGTATGATCCTCCTGATCCAGCGCGATGTATCCATGCATCATGGCACTGATACCCAGCGCACCAAGCTTTCGGATCACAACGCCATACTTCTGTCTGACATTCTCCCGCAGCGAGGTATAACACCCCCGAAGGCCCCTGTCAATTTCCTCATAGCTGTAGGTCCAGATACCATCCCGCAGTTTATTTTCCCAGTCATACACACCTGTGCCGAGCACATTGCCGTCAAGGTCAATCAGAACCGCCTTGATTCTCGTCGAGCCGAACTCAATGCCAAGCGCCGTCTGTCCGGCAGCGATTTGTTCTCCTGCTCCCATATTCTCTCCCTTCTCCTTTCACACACAGCTCTTTTCTCTGTCTCAGACAGCTATTTCTCACCCAATCCCTGCAACTTACGGGGCTGCCATATAACCCCGGGGATCCCGGAGTCATTCCTCCTTCTGACCGTAGTACGCGCCTGCTCCGTGCTTGCGGAAATAATGCTTGTCCTGAAGCTCCTGCGGTGCCGGCTGCACCTTGGGATTGATGCATTCACAAAGCGCCGCCATTTTCGCCACTTCCTCTACGACAACAGCGTTGTGAACCGCTTCCTTTGCGTCCTTTCCCCAGGTAAATACCCCGTGATTCTTGCAGAGAACTCCCGGCACAGCGGCGGGATCTCTGTGATTTTCCTCAAAATCATCCGCGATCAGCACACCGGTATTGGTCTCGTAGGCCTCCTCGATTTCTTCTTTTGTCAGGTTTCTCACGCAGGGAATGTCCCCGTAAAAATAATCCGCGTGTGTTGTTCCATAGCAGGGGATTCCACGCCCTGCCTGTGCCCAGCTGGTCGCCCAGGTAGAATGCGTGTGAACAATTCCTCCGATTTCCGGAAAACGATTATACAGAACGGTATGTGTCGGCGTATCAGAGGAAGGGTTATAACGTCCTTCCACCTTCTCGCCCTTCAGATTTACCACAACCATATCCTCCGGCTTCAACTTCTGATAATCCACCCCGCTCGGCTTGATGACAAACAGGCCGCTCTCACGGTCAATCGCGCTGACATTTCCCCAAGTAAAGGTGACAAGATGATATTCCGGCAGAAGCAGATTCGCTTCCCAGACTTTCTTCTTTAATTCTTCCAGCATGATAAATTCTCCCGTATGTTATTCTTCTTTATTATTTGTATCGTCTGCAATCCCGCATAATTGTTCTGCGTTTTCACTGCAAAATTCTTCCGCGTTATTGTTCTGCGTTTTTCTCCTGCAAAAATTCTTCCGCGTTATTGCTCTGCGTTTTTCTTCTGTGTTACTGTTCTGATTTTTCGATCTTCCTCACGGATTCCCGGATCACCGGCTCAGCGTCATACAGATAATTCCCGTCGAAATCCGGATTTTCAATCATTTTCAAAAGATTTTCGGCGACGCGGATTCCGAGCTTTTCCTTCGGATGCGGAAACGAGGTAAAGGGAACACGACAGATCGACGCGAGATTGGAATCATCGATGGCGACCACAGAGATGTCCTCCGGTACCTTCACTCCGTGCGACAGCAGGATGTTGATCACCTCCATCGCCACCTCATCATTATAGCAGACAACCGCCGTACAGCCGGAAAGCCGGTACAACAGATAATCCTCCAGCCGGTGGATGTTCTGCTGCATGGAAGTATCATACCAGATTACGGAAAAACGCTCAAAAGGAATGTTGTTTCGCATAATTGCGTCGACATACCCCTGATAACGGAGCGGTCCCTGACCGTCGTCGGACTTGAATATTCCGGCTATTTTCCTGTGGCCGTTCCGGATCAGAAGTTCGGCCGCGTGGTCCGCGATCTTCCGGTCATCAATTCTGACGCACGGTACCTTCAGATCGGGATAAAAGGTATTGAAGAACAGAATCGGAATATGTCTGCTCAGAATCTCCTGATAATATGGAAGATTCGGATTCGGAAGTGCGCTCTGCGTAGCCTCCACAATAAATCCGTCAATATCACTTTTTTCAAGGATCGACTCCAGATTTCTTCTCTCAATATCCGGCCGGTTGTCTGTGAATGCCACCTGCGTCGTATAACCGGCATTCTGCAGAACGGAGACGATCCCTCTCAGAATCGGCGGGAAAATATAGCTTTCATTAAACGTGCTGAGCACGGCGATGTTCATGTACCGCTCTCTGCGAACCGGCTGGAAGGACGCGCCGATATAGGTGCCGCTTCCCTGGACACGGGTCAGAATATGTTCCTTCTCAAGCTCTCCCGTCGCGTGACGGATCGTCTGCCGGCTTAAACCGAACTTCTGACTGAGCTCCTTTTCAGACATCAGCTTGTCACCGTACCGGAGACTTCCATCCCGGATTCCCTCCTTGATCCATCGGATCACTGTCTGATATTTAGGCTGCTCTGTCATACTTTTTCCTCATTTCTCTGAATGTCAGGCTGCGGCTGTTCTGTGTATTCATGCGCAGAAAATTATACTGTCACAAATTATACACCCGACGCACAGATTATTCACAGCATGAAAATAAAATTTTCTCTTTTTTCAGGAAAACGCATCCGTTCAACACGAAAAGCGTCTGAGATCCTCCCGGGTTGTATCATCTCCGATGGTGATCAGCTCGGTTCCGGTCAGCCTTGCGAACATCTCAATATCCGCGCGATCAAGTGCAGTTGATATTACGCTGTGATGTGCGCCTCCCGCATAGCACCATGCCGCGGTTCCGGTCTGAAAATCCGGTTTATGACGGTACATAATTCTCGCGACCGGGAGCTTCGGCATCTGCTCCGGCTGTTTCACAAGCTCAACATCGGCGCAGATCATCCGGAAATGATCTCCCATATCCACCAGGGTCACCTGTATTCCATCTCCGGTTACGCCGTCAAATACCAGCCGGGCAGGATCATCCTTTCCTCCAATGCCAAGCGGATGTACCTGAATCTCCGGCTTATTCGCGGCGAAGGATGCCGGAACCTCAAGCATATGCGACGCAAGCTCCAGTTCTTTTCCAGGCAGGAGATCATATGTGTAATCCTCAATGAATCCTGTCGCTCCCTCTCTTCCCTCAGCCATCTTCATCAGAACCGCAGAAAGAGCGGCGATCTTGTAATCCCCCTCCGGTCCGAATCCGACGCCTTTCGCCATCAGATCCTGGGCAGCAAGTCCTGGAAGCTGACGAAGGCCGAACAGGTCCTGGAATGTATCGGTAAACGCAGAGCACCCGTTCTCACGGATGAACTTCTCGAAAGCCACCTCGTATCGTGCCTGCTCACGAACCGCATCGAGATTATCAGTCGCCATGGTGTACTTCTCGCTGTATTCCTCCATCTTTGCGTTGATCTCATCATCCGTCACTTTCACAGAGCGGTCCGCAATTTCTCCGATTCCCCAGTACTTGATCTCCCATCCATACCGGATCTCTGCCTCGAGACGGTTGCCATCGGTCACCGCGACATCACGCATGTTGTTGCCGAACGTTGCGACGCGCAGGTTGTGAGAAAATCTCACCGCCTTCGCTACCTGAGCGAAGCGCCGGATTCCGTCCAGCACATCCTCGTGTCTGTAATATCCCACAACAACCTCATGCGGGATGTGCAGTCTTGCAAGGATATATCCAAATTCTCTGTCTCCATGCGCAGACTGATTCAGATTCATAAAGTCCATATCAATTGCGTCGTAGGGAAGTCTCTCGTTTGCCTGTGTATGCAGATGAAGCAGAGGCTTTCTCAGTTCCTGAAGGCCCTTGATCCACATCTTGGCCGGTGAAAACGTATGCATCCATGTGATCACGCCGGCACAGTCATCATCATCCATTACTTTACGAATATCCTTCACGCAGGTTTCCGAGGTGATGACTGTCGGCAGAAGCTCGATGCGGATTGTGTCCGATAATTGGCTGTTCAGAAACGCTGTCATTTCTCCGGCATCCGCAGCGACCTGGCGAAGGCACTCCTCACCGTAGAGATCCTGGCTGCCAACAATGAAATATAATTTTTCCATTTTATTTTCTCCTAAATAAATCAGTTAATATGCGCTTTTACAGTATGTGGCACGATGTATCGTATGGGAGTTATTTAATAACCTGAATGGATTGTCTGTCCGCAAAGATCAGTACAAACACCAGGAAGATAACACTCTCAATCATCTGCATCGTCTGTGTGGACATTCCAAGCATCTGCAGTCCTGAATTATCTTTACATCTTGCAGCACCTTGTTAATATATACAAATTACCTTGTAATTGTTAATGTACCATTCATGTATTTTACTGTCAATATGTATGGTATATCTTCGTTGTCTTTACTAATATGTACGTTTAATTTTTGGGAAATTTTCTTCTCTGAAGCATTAAGTTGTACACCTTGTATATCTCAGGTCTAATGTCAGCGCACACACCGCCACCGGAATTCTGCTCTTTGTCTGATGGACATTACAGGTTCTTCTGTTCCACACACTTTTACTTTAAATTTTTCTCCCGCATAGCATTGTCCTGCGTATTTTTCGCCACAGAACGAGATAAAACACGCTGCGCGAGTTTTATCTCGCTATCGCGACGCTCGCCGCACACGAATGCTTCGCATTCGGCTGCGGCTCACCGTTCGCGTAAACGAGATAAAACACGCTGCGCGAGTTTTATCTCGCTATCGCGACGCTCGCCGCACACGAATACTTCGCATTCGGCTGCGGCTCACTGTTCGCGTAAATAACGGGGCTGCTCCCGCAGATCAGAGAATATATATCCGACCCGCGGGAGCAGCCCCGTTTCACTGCATGCCCTCCTCCAATTGCCAGACGATTCGGCACCGTCCCTTCGATGAATCACGCAGTTTATCATTCATGTTTTTTCAATTTTTCTTTATCCTGAATGAATACATAAAAAATGTCGCCGAAATGCTCATCATGGACCATTCTTCCTATGTCGATTACATTTCGGACATTTCCGTTCTTTGTCAGGATCCGATATTCCACATAGTCATCAAACGTTGATTTCAGCGGATCCGACAAGTTTTTCTCGTGCAGAATCTGATCTCGTATGGACTGTTCCACTTTTATATAATCATCCGGATGAACAATGTGACGGAAACTGGAGTGTGTGTATTCCAGAAATTCTCTGTGATTTTTGCATTCGAACAGCCGGACAAGATCATCATTTGCAAATAGAATCCGCTCATCTCCTTCAACCTGATAGATGAGAACAGCCCCCGGGAGCCCTGTAACCATGCTTCTGACATTAAATCCCATGTAATCCCGGCTGATATTCATCATATCCGATTTGAAATGCAAGACTGTATGTTTTCCTGCGGTTTTCGCAGCGTAGAGCGCACTGTCCATCTGCTTCATCAGCGTTTCACGATCTGAAGCCTGTGACGGAAAATCAGCATATCCGCCGGAAATTGTGTAGCGAATCATCTTCCCGTCAAATTCGAATTTTCTATCCTCTGTGAGTGCATCCAGAATGATCTTCGCACAGTCCTCCGGAGACTTATTTCGAATAATCACGCAGAACTCATCTCCTCCGGTTCTTCCGATCAGACATCCCGGAAAAGCAAAAACGAGGTATTCCGCCAGATCACGCAAAGCAGCATCACCTGCCGCATGACCGTACAGATCATTAATCAGCTTAAAATCATCCAGATCGATAAACACACCTGTCATCTCATTCCTGTCATACGAACTGCAGTAATCATCCAGATGTGCAATCAGACCGCCCCGGTTGTACAGACCCGTCAGATGATCGCGGTATACAAGCATCCCGAGTTCCCGGTTCTTTTCAACAAGTATGGAATTATATTTTCTGCTGAATAAACCCACCGTTATCATCGTGACAATCAGCGCGACAATCATCATGATTAAATTTGTACGAAACACATAGGGCAGGAGATACCTTCGCTGAATTGTTTCGTATTCCCGGATACTGGAAAGATTTTCGCCTTCACAGATGACCCAGTTATATTCCCTGTACAATCGACAGTAAGACATCTTCTCGGTCACCTTGTCGCTGTGCAGTTCTTTAAAAAAATACCGGTAAAATCCACTTCCGGATCGGTTCACCAGATCAAGTTCCTCCTGGTAAGGCTTATTGCCATGTTCGTCTGTGGTATTCGTCGAAAGCTTTTCTCCCTCGGTATCCGGAAGATTCGGATGCATCAGACGAATCGCATATCCGTCACCGCCGTTGTAATCAATGATCTCATTGACCCATATATATCTTCCGTTTTCATATTCATTTAAATGTACTTTCGCATATAATCGCTCCCGGATCACGTTCTTTATCTCTGAATCTGACTTTCCTTCTTTTTTCAGAAGTTCTTTGGTATTTTCAATATCCCGGATAAGGTTATCGACCGAATTCTTCAGCACTTTCTCATCCGAAGCAAGCATGATATTGGAAATAACCTCTGAATTCTTGCTCAAAAGCAGTCTGGTGCTGACCGTGAAAATCACGATAAGCTCAACTGCAACGAGCATAAACATAATCAGATTGATTCTCAGAGCAAAATTACTCTTCCCCGAGTGATATGAATTCTTCTTCATGATAAATCACCAGTGCAGATAATCGATCGCAGCCTTCTCTGCCACGATTTCCCTATAGAAACACGCATATATGCAATCGTATAACCGATTCTCCCCGTCACGCTTCATAATCAGATGACCATTTTCACGGTCTATGGTGTTGACATTTTTCTCCGGATTCCGTTTGAATCTTTTTTTCAAACAGACAAAACGCTTTTCAATTATACAACAGACTCGTAAATCTTTCAGCAAAAATATTTCAGTCCCGAAATATTCAATAAGCCACAGATGATAAAGCCCTAAAATCTTCAGCTTTCACATTTTACACACTGCAACGCACATAAAACAGGGGCTGTCGCATAATCTTGCAACAACCCCGTTTTTACGATTTTGAAAATGTAATGGATCAACATTACCAGTCAGGGAAGAACCTGAGGATGTCTTTGTATTTGAAAATAACTCTTTATATCTCTGATCTTTAACGAAATATGTATATTTCTGTCAAAATGACCTGCATTCTAAGATATATATTTCTGTCAAATGACCTGCATTCTAAGATATATATTTCTGTCGAAATGGCTGGAATGCATTCCTTTGATTGAAAAATTTATTTCCGATTTTACATTTTCTCGTGAATGCATCTGGAGATGACATCCAGCTGCTGTTCTCTCGTAAGGTCGATGAACTTTACCGCATAACCGCTGACACGGATTGTGAAGTTTGCGTATTCCGGCTTCTCCGGATGCTCCATCGCGTCCTTAAGCTTCTCCAGACCAAAGACATTGACATTGAGATGATGCGCGCCCTGATCGAAGTATCCGTCAAGTACCCGGACCAGATTCTCTTTTCTTGAATTATCATCATGGCCGAGTGCTCCTGGATTGATAGTCTGCGTATTTGAAATGCCGTCAAGGGCATACTCATACGGAAGCTTTGCCACAGAATTCAGAGACGCCAGAAGACCGCTCTGTTCCGCTCCATAGGCCGGATTTGCTCCGGGAGCAAACGGCTTGTAAGCTTCTCTTCCATCCGGAAGTGCTCCGGTTGCCTTTCCGTATACCACATTGGATGTGATGGTGAGGATCGAAGTAGTCGGCTCAGAATTCCGGTAGGTGTGATGCTTTCTGATCTTCTTCATAAAGGTCTTGAGCAGCCATACGGCGATATCGTCGGCTCTGCTGTCATCATTTCCGTAGCGCGGGAAATCTCCTTCGATCTCATAATCGATCACAAGTCCGGACTCGTCGCGGACGGTTTTTACCTTTGCGTATTTGATCGCGCTCAGGGAATCGACGACATGTGAGAATCCTGCGATTCCGGTCGCAAAGGTTCTGCGGACATCAGTATCGATCAATGCCATCTCTGCCGATTCATAATAATATTTATCATGCATATACTGAATCAGATTCAGGATATTCACATAAAGATCTGCAAGCCAGTCCATCATGATATCGAATTTGTGAAGAACCTCGTCGTAGTCGAGATATTCAGAGGTGATCGGCGCGTACTCCGGCCCTACCTGCATGTGATTTCCCTGCTTGTCCAGGAATTTTTCATCCTTTCCTCCATTGATTGCGTACAGGAGGCACTTCGCGAGGTTTGCTCTCGCGCCGAAGAACTGCATTTCCTTTCCGGTCTGTGTCGCGCTGACGCAGCAGCAGATGCTGTAGTCGTCTCCCCAGACCGGTTTCATCACATCATCGTTCTCGTACTGAATGGATGAAGTCCGGATTGAAATGGAAGCCGCGTATTTCTTGAAGCTCTCCGGAAGTGCGGAGCTGTAAAGCACCGTCAGATTCGGCTCCGGAGACGGTCCCATGTTCTCCAGGGTGTGAAGGAAACGATAGTCATTTTTTGTGACCATGGAACGGCCGTCCATGCCGATTCCCGCGACCTCAAGTGTTGCCCAGACGGGATCCCCGGAAAACAGCTCATTGTAGCTTGGAATACGCGCAAATTTTACCATGCGGAACTTCATGGTCAGATGATCGATCAGCTCCTGCGCCTCTTTCTCCGTGAGAGTTCCCTCTTTCAGATCACGCTCAATGTAGATGTCCAGGAAGGTTGAGATTCTTCCGACAGACATTGCCGCTCCGTTCTGCGTCTTGATTGCGGCAAGGTAACCGAAATACAGCCACTGAACCGCCTCCTTCGCATTCTTTGCCGGTGCGGAAATATCGTATCCATATGCCTCCGCCATCTTTTTCATGCCCTTGAGCGCACGGATCTGCTCACTGATTTCCTCTCTCAGACGGATGACATCATCGGTCATCGTTCCGTCTCCGCAGTTCGCGAAATCTTCCTGTTTCTTCGCGATCAGATGATCGATTCCGTAGAGAGCAACTCTCCGGTAATCACCGACGATTCGGCCTCTGCCGTATGTGTCCGGAAGACCCGTTACAATATGGGAATGTCTTGCCTTCCGCATCTCAGGAGTATAAGCGTCAAAAACGGCCTGGTTATGGGTCTTGTGATATTCTGTAAAGATCTTATGGAACTTGTCATTGATATGATATCCGTACGTCTCGGCAGCCTCTTCAGCCATCTTGATTCCGCCGTAAGGCATAAACGCTCTCTTCAGCGGTTTGTCTGTCTGAAGTCCGACGATTTTCTCAAGATCCTTTGTGGATTCATCGATGTATCCTGCGCCGTAAGCGGTCAGTCCGGAAACGACCTCTGTTTCACAGTCAAGCACGCCTCCCTTTGCGCGCTCCTGTTTCTGCAGCTCCTGTACCTTACCCCACAGAATATCGGTTGCCTCTGTCGGTCCTTCGAGGAAGCTCTCGTCGCCGTCATAAGGAGTGTAATTCTTCTGGATGAAATCACGGACATCGATATCGTCCGTCCATTTACTACCCTTAAAGTCTCTCCACTCGTTTCTCATAGCTCTGTCTCATTTCTTTCTTGTTGTCTGCTATCATCAGTCTTTACAACTGTTAACTGTGCTGCTGAAAATCCTTCCTGCGCCTTACGCGCTCTTTTCACCGGAAGTCTGCGGATGTTCACCGGCGCCGAGAATGTTTTCCGCTACTCTCACCTGCTGCGCCGTGGGACTCTTAACCCCCTCCAACGCATACGGAATACCGAGCAGTTTCCACTTGTAGGCGCCCATCGTGTGATACGGCAGTACCTCTACCTTCTGAACATTACTCAGTCCGTTCAGGAACTCCCGCTCCTTTTTCAGATCCTCCGTCGCGTCGGTCCAGCCGGGGACAAGTACCTGGCGGATCCACACGGGCTTCCCGATTTCATTCAGATAGCGGATCATGGACAGAATGTTCTCATTCCTGACGCCTGTCAGCTTCCGGTGTTTTTCCGGATCCATCTCCTTGATATCCACAAGAAGCAGATCTGTATATTGCATCAGATTTCTGAATTTTTCGAACCATTCTCCCTCGCTCGTGAATGGCTGTCCCGCTGTGTCAATGACCGTGTGAATTCCTTTTTCCTTTGCCTTCCGGAACAGCTCCGTGACGAAGTCAATCTGGAGAAGAGGTTCTCCGCCGGACACCGTGATGCCGCCTTCATCACCCCAGTAAGGACGATATCTTAACGCCTGATCAATCAGCTCATCCGCGCTTCTCAGATCATCGGACTGAAGCTTCCAGGTATCCGCGTTGTGACAGAATTTACACCGCATCGCACATCCCTGCAGAAAAATTACGAAACGGACGCCGGGCCCGTCTACCGAGCCAAATGTCTCTATCGAATGAATTCTTCCCCTGATCATGTTCTGCCTCCTTTGAAAACGCAAAAGAAAAACCGCCTGTCACAGAGGCTGTCACGAACGGCTCCGTATTCCTCCGTTCCTCAGCTTTCCGTGTCAGACGGTTCTGTGATCTGCCATCTGTCAGCTCCCTGTGACAAGCTGATCGTAACAGAATATGGCAGACAACTCCTTGATTATAATCAAATTTAAGTTATTTTTTTAACACATTTTTGGGCCTGATTTTCAACCTGTTTTTTCGGTATATTCCCGCAGTTTCTTATGATCTATCACCTTCAGACACCCGCGGCCCAGCCTTTTCACCATTCCTTCCTTCTCCAGAAACGAAATGTTCCGGCTGACCGTTTCCGGCCGCAGATTGACCGAGGACGCAATGTCATCCAGCTTCAAATTGATCACATCTCCAAGGCATTTTCGCTCCCTTCGCAGCAGAAAAGCAGCTACCCTCTGACGAGGCTCACGAATGGAAAGGACGAAGATCTTATCCTCCGCGTCAGTGATATCACTGGCAAGAACCTCAATCATATTGAACGATATCTGAGGATTTTCGGTGATCATCCGCATAATGACCGATCGGGGAATCTCACAGGTCTTCACCTCTTCCAGAGCTACCACATCATAATTATACCGGTGCTCCTTCAAAAAGATGCCGTGCCACACGCTCTGGCCGTCATGAAGAACATCCAGGATATGTTCCTCTCCCATGACATCCGTCCTCGATATTTTCACCTTTCCCCTGCGTATGATGATGATGGAATCAATGCTGTCGTTCTCGGACACGATACGCACGTCTGCAGGATAGGTATGATGGACCGAATGATTAACCAGCCTTTTCTGAATTTCCGGAGGCAGTCCCCGAAACAGCCGCACCTCGGAAATACAGAATTTGTTCTGTTCCCGAAATTCACAGTTCTCTCTGTTGCATCCCTCTTTTTCCATAGAATTCCTCCACTGTTCCGGACAATCAATCATGCAGCGCGCCTGGCTGTCAATCATGCCTGTTCCATCGCCCGGAAAACGAGATAATACACGCTGCGCGAGTTTTATCTCGCTATCGCGACGCTCGCCGCACACAAATACTTCGCATTCGGCTGCGGCTCACCGTTCGCGTAAACGAGATAATACACGCTGCGCGAGTTTTATCTCGCTATCGCGACGCTCGCCGCACACGAATACTTCGTATTCGGCTGTGGCTCACTGTTCGCGTAAACGAGATAATACACGCTGCGCGAGTTTTATCTCGCTATCGCGACGCTCGCCGCACACGAATACTTCGTATTCGGCTGCGGCTCACTGTTCGCGTAAATTACGGACGGCGCATGAAGTCATCATGCGCCGTCTGTTCATCGCTGCCTCAGGCAAGAAACTGCTTTGCGAAAGTCTCCGCCTCTCTCAGCTGCTTTTCTCCGGGCTTGCCGCGGAAATAAAATGTCCGATCCTCTACGGGAATTCCCTTTGCCTCCAGTTCCTTCCGAATGAGTTCGATTGCATGCTTTGATACCCAGGAAGTGGAGAAGATAACCGCTTTTCTGACCTCTTCCTTCTTCAGGCTGCGCAGATATTCCGTCAGTTTTCTGTCAATGCCGTAGGCATAGAGTGCGCCGCCGACAAACAGGATATCCACTGTTCCTGGAAGTGCCGCATCCGGTGCGTCTGCCGAAACCGCCTCCGTCCCTGCGGCCTTTGCGATTGCCTCCGCCGCAGCCCTTGTGTTGCCCGATCTTGAATAATATCTCACCGCAATATTCATGCTCAACCTCCTGAATTGTGCTCAACCCCCTGAATTGATAAATGTCACCAAATTCAGAATAGGTTCCATTTTCGCAGCTGTCAAGAAGCTCCTTAAATATCGACGGCTTCCATTTCTGCAGCGGTCAGGAAGGCCATTACATATTCAGAAGATACCTTGTGATATCCACAGCCGCTTCTCCGCGCGCACGAACCGAAATCCCCTCTGCCTCCGGATCCGAGTAATGCGTCATGCTCATCACCGTTTCTCCGTCATTCACAAAGATTTCCGCACTGTACCGGTCCAGAATCATCCTCAGCTTCAGACTTCCGTCTGCCGCGGATACCTTCGCCGTTCTCGCATGAAGTACATCACGGATAACCCCGGAATGAGACCGGTCTATTGTGAGGGTCTGATCCTGCGGATGGTAGATGACAGCGCAGTAATGACTGCCTCCTTCCGCGAAACGGATTTCTACCTCCCGGCAATCCTCCTCCGGACAGATCTCAAAAATCAGGTCCGCTATTCTTCCCGAAAGCGCAGGATCTGTGAACACCCGGCTGTCGTCAACCGCAACATTCCGTCTCTCGACCTTGTCCGTCCTGTACTGTTCCAGCTCACGGACAGGTTTCTGAATCAGACGTCCGTCACAGATCGTCAGTTCTCTCGGGAGAGATACCTGGCCAAACCACTTCGCGTTGTCCACGCGATAAGGCACAGTATCCCAGCTCTGCATCCAGCCGGTGAGAATCCTCCTCCCGTCCGGCGAGAGCACCGTCTGGGTCGCGTAAAAATCGATTCCATCATCAACCGGATGAACAAATTCCTCCCGGAAACACCCGTTCTCATCTTCCTCATCGAGATGGCCGATCATGCAGAGCACATTGTTGCCTGCATGGAATCCAAGGCTGTCCGGCTCCATATCCTGCGGGCTCATCAGAATCACGCTCTTGCCATCAAGTACAAAATAATCCGGGCATTCCCACATTCTTCCGAACCGTCCGTGATTTACTGCCAGCTTTGACAGATAGGACCAGTGAAACGCGTCCGGGCTTGTGAAGAGCAGAAGCTGCCCTGTCTCATCCTCCGCCCGGTTCGCGACTACACACCTCCAGGACCCGTCGGACTCCCGCCAGATTTTCGGATCACGAAAATCAATACGACTCGCGCCTTCCGGCAAATCCAGCTCGGAAAGAACCGGATTGCCGGGATATTTCTGATAATCCACGCCGTCACCGATGGCAAGATTCTGTGTCTGCACATCACAGATGGTTCCATCGAGATGCTTCTCCCGGCGGCATCCGGTATACATCAGAAGATGCCTCCCGTCCGGCAGTTCTGCAGCGCCTCCTGAAAAGCATCCCGCTTCCCGGTCCGGAAATGTGTCCGGCGCAAGCGCACAGGGTCTGTTCTCCCAGCGGATCAGATCCTTTGTCACCGCATGTCCCCAGTGCATCGGGCCCCACTGTGTATCATAAGGATTGTACTGATAAAACATGTGGTATTCACCCTGATACCATGAAAATCCGTTCGGGTCATTCATCCACCCGACTCTTGGAGTGAGATGAAACGCCGGTCTCTCCTCCGGACGGATCTTCTTTTCATATAACTGTTCGGTAATTCTTGCCTTAAGAAGTTCGTCTGATCTGTACATCAATCTGCTTCCTTTCATACTCTGTTTCGTTTCTCCGGTGATTCCCGGATTTCATTTTCATGATAACGATATGGTTTTCTGATGTTCATCACCATTATAACAATATGATTTCCTGATGTTCATCACCATAATAACGATACCATTCTCCGATTCTCATTTGATGAAGTTCCACCCGGATTCTCAATACTGCTTCTCTGCGCCTGTGTTCGCGGTCATACATTCTGCCATTATCTGTCCTGCTTACTGATCCAGATCATAGCGATCCAGATACTTCTGGAAAATTCCCAGATACTGCTTTAAACCGTAGGCATCCAGCTTCTTCAGATACGAATTCCACTCGCTGTCAGTCACACCGTTCATGATCCAGTCGGACCTCCTTGCATTGATCTCCGTAGTGATGTCCGCCGTAAGATTCGAAAGCTGCTCGGTATCCTCCTGATTCATGAACAGGTTCGGGTATACGTACTTTCCGTGCATATCCGGTGTATAGATGTTCTTGATCCAGTCCAGACGGTACTGCGCGTCCGCAGGGCAGGTTACATACTTGCCGTAGTAATCATTCAGCACCGCAAGCGGTCCGCCGACACATTCTGCCTCTCTGACCTCTACCGGAGAATGATCGCCGAGATCCATGTGCTTCAGCATCGGCTGTCCGTCTGCATTCTTCGACATCTCAAAAATGTGGAACTCACCCTTCTTGCCGTAGGTTCCCCAGTTGTTCTGCGGAGACTGCATCGGCGCATACATCTGGTCCAGCCAGCTGCAGACAAGAGCAGGCTTCTTCGCCAGAGCGGTAACCACACATCTTCCGCGGTCAAATCCACTTGTATACGATCCGTTCTGCGGTGTGATATTTCTGGTGTCCGCAGTCAGAGCCGGCAGCGGCTCCCAGTCCTCCAGATTATCGATGTTGGCAATATCCCAGGAGAAGCATACACCGTATCTTCCGGATTTTCCCTTGGATACATAAGTGGACCATTCCTGCGTGAAGCACTCCGGATCGATCAGTCCCTCTTTATAAAGATTATGCAGCCATTCGATTCCCTTGCGATAACCGGACTGCGTCGCGGAGCAGATCACCTTCTTGTCGTCCGTGACCGCAATATGGCGTCCTCTGTCTCCATCGCCGTATCCCTCTCCAAAACCGTTAATCAGAATCGCCGGATCCTGATCACTGTCATTAATGATAAATGACATGGGAATGATACTTCCCTTGATCTTGAAATGTTCCTGAAGATCCTTGGAATGGTCACGGAACGCTTTCAGAACCTCTTCGAATTCATCTACCGTCGTCGGCATCTTCAGCCCGAGGTAATCCAGCCATTTCTTGTTGATAAAGCTCATATCACCAACAGTCTGAATGGCTTCCTTGCCCTCTCCGAGCTGCTCGATCCAGGGAAGCGCCCAGATATGACCGTTCTCGTCGGTGCACATCGAACGGTATTCCGGATATTCGTCGAAAACCTTTTTCAGGTTCGGCATATACTTGTCGATATAATCCTCCAGCGGAATGATAACGCCCTGCGTTCCGTATCGAAGAAGATCACTGTCTGAAAATCCCGCTGTAAAAATGAAATCCGGAAGCGTAGAATAGTTGCTCATCTGAAGGGAAATCTTATCCGACCACTGATCGGATGAAATCGCCTTCCAGTTCACATGCACGTTTGTCTGTTTCTCCAGTCTCTCAAAGATTGCCCTCTTGTTCGGATCTGATTCCGTGGCACTCGGATAGCTGGTCATACCGCTGATTGTTTCCTTCTCCTTGAGCGGGAAGGTATAGGAAGCCGGCTCTTCCGCCTTATTTCTTGCCTCTTTATATCCAAAAAACAATTCACCGCAGCCGGTCAGCGATGTCGCCGCGATGGCCGCAGCAAGTGATGCGGCACATATTTTTTTCATCCACTTTCTAAACATTTCTCAGCCTTTCCGCAGATTCTGCTGTAACCCTATCTCAATATCAGCCCTTTACCGAACCGACCATGATACCCGCATCAAAATATTTCTGGAAGAACGGATACATGACGATCAGCGGTAGCGACGAAATAATAATGGTTGCATATTTTAACAGTTCTCCAAGCTGTGCTCTTGCCGCGGTGCTCTGAATATCCGCGATCATTCCCGACTGCGGCTGGTTCTGAATCAGGATCGCGCGAAGCACAAGCTGCAGCGGCTGCTTGGATGCCGTATTGATATAAATCATTGCGTCAAAATAGCTGTTCCACATGGCGACAAACTGCCAGAGAACCAGGACGGCAATCAGCGGCTTGCAGACCGGAAGAAGAATCCGGAAGAAATACTGCACCTCATTGGCACCGTCCACAGCAGAGGCTTCTCTCAGCTCCTTCGGAATGCCCTGATAATAGGTTCTGGCAATGATCATGTTCCATACGGAAAACGCACCCGGAAGAATGACCGCCCAGATCGTGTCCAGAAGTCCGAGGTCGCTGATTACCAGGTAGGTAGGAATCAGTCCGCCTCCAAAGAACATCGTGATGACAAAGATCACGTTGAAGAATCCTCTTCCCTTCAGATCCTTCCGGGACATCGGGTATGCCGCAAGCATGGTGACCGCAACCGAGATCACGGTGAACGCCACGGAATAGATGACCGCGTTCAGGAAACCGATCCAGATCTGCTTATTGGTCAGCACCCTCTGATACGCTGTCACCGTCCACTTCTTGAAGTTGAAGGTGATGCCCTGATTCTGAAGGGTCACCGGATCCATAAAGGACGCAATCACAATGTAGATCATCGGTACGATAATCGCAATTACAAAAATTGCAAGAAACAGTCTGCTTATAATGATAAAGGCTTTGTCAGATTTCCCGTATCTGGAAAACGGATGTTTTCTGACCGCTGCGTTGATTTCCGCCATTGCTTTTTCCTCCTCATATTCCCTGTCCGTCATTCATCTTCTCCACGATCTTATTGACCGCGATCAGAAGTATGACATTAATGATCGTATTAAACAGACCTACTGCTGTAGAGAAGCTGTAGTCTCCGTCGAGAAGTCCCTTCTTGTACACATAGGTTGCGATGATCTCCGCAGATTTCAGGTTCATATCCGTCTGCAGCGCATAAGCCTTCTCAAATCCGATGCTCATGATATTTCCTGCCTGAAGAATGAACTGAATCACAACCATATCCTTGATTGCCGGCCAGTCTACCACGCGAATCTGCTGCCAGATATTTGCTCCATCCAGAGCCGCTGCCTCACGCAGCTCCTGACTTGCGTTGGACAATGCCGCGGTGTACATGATGGAAGCCCATCCGGCTCCCTGCCATATTCCGGAAATGATGTAGATCGGACGGAACGCCTCGGGTATTGTCATGAAATTGATGCTGGTGTGGAGCAGGCCGTTTACCGGTCCCGTTACAGAAAGAAGGATACGAACCATACCACAAAGTACGATGACCGATACGAAGTTCGGCATATACAGAACCGTCTGAATCTTCTTCCGGATACCCGTGCGTTTGATCTGATTCAGGAATAACGCCAGGATGATCGGAATAGGGAATCCCCAGAGCAATCCGTATACACTCAGCTTCAGTGTATTTACCAGATAGCGGATGAAGTCCGGCGACTCCAGGAATCTCTTGAAATACTTCATGCCCACCCACTGGCTTCCAAAGATTCCCTTGATCGGATTGAAATTCTGAAACGCGATCAGTATGCCTCCCATGGGCGCATACTTGAAAATCAGTGTAAGCAGAAACGCCGGTCCGAGAAAAATTACATAAAGCTGCCAGTGCTGCCTGAAATACAGGAGTCCTCTTCCTTTTCTTCTTGCTTTTTCCTCCATGCTTCCATACCTCCTCATAAATCATTGCATGTCAGATGCCTTGCTGATCTGTCACCCTGGTGTCTCGCCACTCTGTTGTCTGATTGCTTTGTTGACGGGTTACTCTGTTGTTCCGTTGTCCGATTGTTCTGTTGTCCGGTTATTCTGTTGTCCGGTTGTTCTGTTGCTCTGGTGTCCGGTTACTCTATATTGCTTTATTACCCTGTCTTCGTTGTTCAATATAATTCCCGGGTTGTCATTTGTCAATTAAAAAATGTGCATTTGCACCACTTTTGCGCCCGGAATTGAGTTTTTTGTAAAATTTATACAAGAATGGGCAGGCAAAACTGTGAACTTTTCCAGATGCTTTCCTCAGAATCCGGAAGAGCGATAAAAAAAACGTTTAAAGTCTCAGGATTAACCAATATGACAGGCCGCCGGAGGGGTGAGCCTTTCTGTTTTCCCGCGCATAATGTTGAGTTGTTTTGGTCTGCTTTTTCAGACATCTTTAATACCCATTATGTAAAATTTACACTTTTACATTTGACAAATCATGATAAGGGCATTATATTATATTGTAGTAAGACTGAAATAGTGCATGTAAAACAGAAACACAGAATGCAGCTATAGACAGAACGCAACTATTGACAGAGCTCAGGAACAAAGCTGCAGACAGAAATTAAGAACAACGCTGTAGAAACGCAGGGCCAGATCTCATAACGGAAGGAAGATAATACTTGAAGCTGTGAAAAAGCAGAGATTGTAAATGGAACTGCAGCCAGATAAAAAATGGAGTTGATAATATATGGAAAACAGAGTCACAATTCAGGACATTGCGGATTCGCTTGGATTATCAAGGAATACCGTCTCCAAGGCAATCAATAACACCGGAGTCCTCGCGGACAGCACCCGTCAGAAGATTCTCGCGCGGGCAATTGAAATGGGATATAAGCAGTTTTCCTACCTTGATCTCGACGCGGTGCAGAACAGTCTTACCCCGCCCGCTCCCGCGAAAAATGAAATTGCGCTGATCACCACCTGGTTCTTGAACGGCTCTCACTTCTCCGCGATGATGCTCGATAAATTTCAGATGGAAATATCCAAGCGCGGATACTCCATGACTATGCATTTCGCCAGAGCAGAAGATATTGCAGCCCAGAGGCTGCCCGCCTCTCTGCGCCTTGAAAACTGCGCGGCAATTATATGTATTGAAGTCTTTGACCCATCCTACGCGAGATTTATCTGCCAGTCCGGTGTCCCGGTTCTTTTCGTAGACGCCCCTGCCGACCCCGGCGCAGATCCCCTTCCCGCCGACATTCTTACTATGAATAATGATGAAGGCATCTGTCAGTTCATTCACCTGATGAAGGCGCGCGGAATCCGTGACATAGGATTTGCGGGAGAAGCCATGCATTGCCGTTCTTTTTTCGAACGATTCATGGCATACCGCAACAGCATGTACCTGTGTTCCCTTCCGATCCATGAAGAATGGTGCATCACAGAGAAGCCGGATCCCGCCTCCGCTTCCGCGGGAATGAGTCCTGCGGAAGGTTACTTCTACAGCAAGCTGAAGGAATTCCGGAAAATACCGCGCGTTTTTATCTGCGCCAATGACTTTGTGGCAATTGATCTGATGCACGCGCTGAATCATCTGGATCTCAGCGTCCCGGAGGATGTCATGATCCTTGGCTTCGACGACTCCGCAGAGTCCCTTCTGGTGACGCCGAAGCTTTCGACCGTGCATATACACAGTCAGATCATGGGATTTTCCGCCACTGACCTGATTCTGTCCCGGATCCAGAACCCGGCACTGAATTACCGCACCTGTGCCTGCGAGACCAATCTGATACTCAGAGAATCAACAGAGGGAAGACAGGAGGATCACAAATGAATCATTTCATCAATCCATATAACCCGGTCATGAATTTTCTCGGCAAGCTGCTTGACTGCATACTTCTGAACCTGTTATGGATTCTGTGCAGTCTGCCGCTCTTCACGCTTGGAGCCTCTACCAGCGCGCTCTACTACTGCACACTTAAGCTTGCTAACGACTCCGGAATCTCTCTGCTGCAGGATTTCTTTCACTCATTCCGCCAGAATTTTCGTGAGGGAACCAAATTGTCCTGTCTGATCATTCCGATTGCGATCGCGTTCTTCTTCTCCGGCCGTTTCTATCGCCAGCGCGCGATAAGCTCTCCTCTCTTCATGATCGGCTTCGGTCTGTATATTGTATTTCTGATTGTGTTCGCGATTATCGTTCTGTACGCGTTTCCGCTCCTTTCGCGCTATGACAATTCCTGGAAGGGCACCCTGAAGAACGCGTTTATGATCGGAATCCGCTATCCCGTCTGCACGATCGTAATGGCTGCCATTCATTTTGCGATTTACTTTATCGCCATCCGTTATTTTACACCGGTCATCTTTCTCGGCGAGGGCTTTGCCGCCTTTCTTTGTTCTTATCTTCTGAAACCGGTATTCCGAAAGCTCGAAAATCCGGAAGGGGCCCCAGACAGCGAAGATACAGAAAACGCCCCCGGAAACAGATCCGGGGACGCCGACACCACACGTCAGGATAATTTCTTACACCGGGAGGAAAAATGAAACTCAGAGAAACATTGCGCGGTATGGATCGCAGACAGAGAATCACTTACCTCTGGGATTATTACAAATGGTTTTTTATCCTCCTGATCATCGCGGGAGGAATTCTGATCTATTCACTTTCGTCAGCCCTTACCAGGAAGAAAACCGTGCTCTCCGTCGCGCTTGTGAATGTTCAGGCAGCCGACAGCATCCTCGACTCGCTCACCGATCAGTTCCTGCAGATGGAACCGGAGGATTTTTCCGGCGGAACGGTAAAGTATGAACGTAATCTTCTGATCGCTGCCGATCCGGAGGACAGCACGCAGGACGGAGGCACAGGTTCCGTCACGGATAGCGAAGTGTCTTACACAGCTTCCGGCACGGATAGCGGAGCGTCTTACACAGCTTCCGGCACGGATGGCGGAGCGTCTTATGAATACTCCTACGCATCCCAGATGAAGCTCCTGGCCATGATCACAGATAAAAAGCTGGACGTCGTCCTCATGGATCAGCACACCCGTGATATTTTTCAGCGTCAGGATTATATGTCTGCGTGTGTCTCACTGGAAGGCACTTCCCTGTACCGGAAGGCGGGCTTTTCCGAACCTGTATACGCCGGGATCATTAGAAATACACAGCGGCCGGAATCAGCAGAAAAATATCTGGAAATGCTTCAGCAATAATGCCTATGCCCTGTTCTTACCCGAGGTAAAGTATCCGATCAGATAGATAATCGCCGCAACCGCCATTCCGGTGATCGACGGAATACCCGCGGTGATGATATTTGCTCCCAGCGCTCCCGCGACAACACCGATGACGGAGAACCAGTTAACGGTCTGGAAATCCCGGAAATCATCGGTGTAGTTTTTTCTGTGCAGGAAATAGTCCAGAATCAGGATCACTCCGATCGGCGGAAGGGTGCAGTTCAGGATATTGAGCCAGTGCGTAAAATTCCAGTAGAGCCATACGGCGGTCACCGTTCCGATGACGCCGGAGATCAGAACCATCGTTTTTTTCTTCTGGCCGAAGATGTTCGCGAGGCCAAGGCCGGCGGAGTAAAGCGCATTGTCATTCGTTGTCCAGATATTCAGTCCAAGGACAAGAACAGCAAGATAAAACAGATTCAGGTTGATCATTACTTCGAAGATATCATTTCCTCCCACATAAATGGAAGAAACCGCGCCGAAGAAGAACATCAGTGAGTTCCCGATGAAGAAGGCGACAACCGTAGTAACGACACCCTGCCGGGCATTTCTGGCGAACCTTGAGAAGTTCGGCGTAGCTGTTCCACCGGATACAAAGGATCCGATCACCATCCCCGCTCCTCCGATCACTGTGAGCGTACCGCTTGACTTTGCGAACTGGCTGATCAAAGTCCCGTCGCCTCTCTGAACCGCGAGAATCATAGCCACTGTTCCGAGAATTGCCACAAGCGGAACCGCGATATAGCTGACGATTGTCAGAGACTTTATTCCGAAATACGCCGAAGAAGTCATGCACGCCCCGGCCACGAGCACTAGAATCCACTCCGCAAGTCTGCTCCCGCCAAGCAGCTCATTTGCCACCGGGATCGCAAACATCGCGACACCCACACCGAACCAGCCGATCTGGGTGAAGCTGATCATCGCGGATGGAAGATAACTTCCCTTCAGTCCGAAGGCACGGCGGCTCATCAGATCCAGACTCATTCCGGTCTTTGCACCGACGTATCCCAGAAGGCCCGTATACACGGCAAGGATAGCACCTCCGAGAAACAGCGAACCGAGAAAGCCGTAAAAATCCAGCCCTTTCGCCATCTCCTGCCCGACCCACATGCTCGCCGAGAAAAAAGTAAAACCGAGCATAATCATGAACATTGTAATAAAGCTCTGTCTGCGATCAACCGGCACCGACTGCTCGGCATAGTCGATATCCACCGTAGTTTCCCGCTGCTTCTGATTCTTCCCTCTCATTCTCTCTCCCTCATGAACGCAAAAATAAAAAAATAAATCCAGATGAAATTCCAGATGATATTCCCGGATACGCCTACAGAATGTATTTTCTTAAGGAATCTGTAAAATCGCGGATTCTCTCATCTGCGATTTCCCTGAGATCTGTCCTCTTCAGGCTCTCTATATACCCCAGTTCCTGCTGGTAGAGCCAATGTGTCACGCTCGGATTCAGGTGCCCGTAGTGACAGTCCAGAACCCAGTCCTCATAAGTGATCGGTGTCCCGTGGCCCAGCTTTTCTTCGAGAAGATCCTTCATCTGAATCCGATCTGCCCGATCCCGAATATCTCTCCAGAAGCCGAGCACCTCGTTCACGTGCTCATGAATCTCGTAACGGCGGGCTCCTCCGTCGTAGATGATACATTTTTCAAAAAGAGGGTCCCGCATGGAAAGCGTCACCCTGCGGAATTCCGGCGAAATAATGCCGTCCTTCCAGTAGAAATCAACATCAGGGATATTGACTCCGGATACGCCTCTGTCCTGATAGGTGCTGAAGATTCCCTCGTAGAAGACGCAGTAGAACCCCTCGAACGCAGGCCAGAACTCCCGGAATTTCTCCGTGAGCCTTTCCAGAATTTCGACAGCCTTCGTTCCACCGATCGTAAAGATGATGATATTTCGAAGCGCCGCACCGCTCGCCCTGTAAAAATCCGTCACATATTCCAGGCACTGAATCAGCGTCTCCCCTGAAGCTATGATATCTCCGATCAGCAGTGTGCTGTCCGGCACCATGGTCAGCTTGGAATACTTGATCTTCAGGCCGGCAAGCTCTTCTTCATTGAAGACACGCTCACTCGACAAAAAGCTGATGTCATGAATCCTCACATGTTCCCGATAGCATGCCTCTTCGAGCGGGTAATTCAAGGCTCCCCGCAGAATCGATAGTATATTCGCGCAGGAAACCTTCCCGTTTTCTTTAAAATAATACATCATCTGCGATGTGGCAGGGAGCATGCACCTGTATACCTCATAGCCGACAATCTCCGGCGTATTCATCAGCTTCCTGGTCTCCGACTCTGAGACAATGTAATAATGATTCAGGTAATCCTTGCCCTTCAGCTTATAGCAATCGACTCCCTGTTCCGAGAATTCCTTTTCGATATATAACCTGCTCTCCACGATAACAATTCCCCCTCAATCACTTTCCGTATGCAACGGTTTGTGTGCAGCTCGCGGTAAGCATCTCTCCGCATCCAACGGTTTGTATGCAACTCGCGGTAAGCATCTCTCCGTATGCATCTCTCCGTATGCATCTCTCTGTATCATCTGCTTCATCCAGACAAAAACCGGACAAATTCTTTTCAATACTACCACAGAACAGACCGGAATTCATCAACTTTAAAAAAATAAAACAGAATCGCAAAAACAAAATCGCCCTCACGCAAATCCCCTGTGAATTCTCCTCTGCCTGTTGACCAGAACCGGAACGCTGTCCGGATTTCGCCTGATCGCCTCCGGAACGAACAATTCATTTCAAATTTCCTTTTTTTATGCTATAGTTGTATAAGTCGGGCAAGAAGGTTGCCCGGGTCTGCGCAGTGAAATCCAGCCTGCAATTCCGACTGTATTTCAGCCTGCGTTTTAGGCTGTATTTTAGTCTGCATTTCGGACTGTATTTCAGCCTGCATTTCGGATCGCGTTTCAGACTGCACTTTATTTTGCAATTTAAATTTTTTCTGATAAATATATGGGAGGAAATATGGAAGCAAAAGACTGTAAAAGGAAAGTAATTCTGACCGGAGATCGCCCGACAGGCCGTCTTCATCTCGGTCATTACGTGGGGTCACTGAAGAGAAGGGTACAGCTGCAGAACTCCGGGAAGTTTGATGAAATTAATATTCTGATCGCCGATGATCAGGCACTCACCGACAACTGGAACAACCCACAGAAGATCCGCGACAACATCATTGAGGTTGCTCTGGACTATCTGTCCGTCGGCATTGATCCTGAAAAATCCACCATCTGCATTCAGTCCGGTATCCCGGCTCTCCATGCGCTGACTTTCTACTACATGAATCTTGTAACCACCCAGAGACTGAGCCGCAATCCCACGGTAAAGAACGAAATGACCCTGAGAGGCTTCTCCAGTTCCGAAGGCGTAAACAACAATGAGGCGGGACTTCCCGCCGGCTTCTTCACCTATCCTGTATCTCAGGCCGCGGACATCACTGCCTTCAAGGCAACCACTGTTCCTGCCGGAGAAGACCAGGAGCCGATGCTGGAGCAGACACGCGAGATTGTCCGCAAGTTCAATACGACATATAGCCGGGATGTTCTGGTGGAGCCTGACATTCTTCTGCCGGAAAATGAAACCCAGAGACGGCTTCCCGGTACCGACGGCACCGCCAAAATGTCGAAATCGCTCGGTAACTGCATCTATCTGTCTGATGATCCGAAGACGGTCAAGACAAAGGTCATGGGGATGTATACCGACCCGCAGCACCTGAACATCGCCGATCCCGGACATGTAGAGGGCAACGCTGTGTTTACCTATCTGGACGCATTCTGCACAGATGAGCAGTTTGCCGAATACCTTCCGGAGTACGCAAATCTGGAAGAGATGAAAGATCATTACAGAAGAGGCGGCCTCGGTGACGTGAAATGCAAGAAGTTCCTGATCAAGGTACTGGAAGAAATGCTCACACCGATCCGCGCGGAAAGAGCCAAATGGGCAGCCGATATTCCCGAGGTGTACAACATACTCCGGAAAGGAACGGAGCATGCCGCGGAAGAGACAAACCGGACACTCGAAGAGGTTCGCGACGCGATGCGGATCAATTATTTTGATGATGATGCCATAATCGGTGACTGGGAATCCTGGATCAATCACTGAACCACGGGACATGTCATAGAATCCCGGGTTAATCACTGAACCGGGGCATAAAGCATAGAATCCCGGGTTAGTCACTGAACCGGGGCATAAGTCACAGAATTCTGATTCGTCCGGACCAGACGCCAGGTGCGCCAGGGGGCCGGACGAATTTTTATTTACGCGAACAGTGAGCCGCAGCCGAATGCGAAGTATTCGTGTGCGGCGAGCGTCGCGATAGCGAGATAAAACTCGCGCAGCGTGTTTTATCTCGTTCTGCGTTTCTGATGAACGCGAGCTGTGCAGCGAAGAACCGGGAAAAAAACTGAGGAAAAAAGAACGGAAGAAAAGAACCGGAAAAAGACTGAGAAAGATAAAGAGGTAATATGAAATGCCATCGCCGTCGATGAAAGAGGGTCTGTTCTCTGACCCGTTATTTAACCGGAAGCTGGTGTCTCTCGCTGTCCCGATTGCTCTGCAGAGCCTTATGCTGGCAGCGGTTGCGGCTGCGGACGCCATTATGCTGGGCAGGCTGAATCAGAACTCCATGGCAGCGGTATCGCTTGCAACACAGATTCAGTTCGTAATGAACATGTTTCTAAGCTCTGTGGTATCGGCAGGATCCATTCTCGGTTCCCAGTACTGGGGCAAACAGGACCTCCTGAGTCTGCACGATATCTTCAATCTCATGCTCCGGCTCTCTTTTCTGATTGATCTTCTGTTCGGTCTGCTCTGCATCCTGACTCCAGGTTTTCTGATGGCCTTTTTCACCAACGACCCGACACTTTCGGAGATCGGTGTCTCCTATCTCAGGATCGCCGGCTGGTCTTACCTGCTGACCGGTATCTCGCAGTGCTACCTGACCATCATGAAGCTCACAGGCCACGCGAACCGGACAGCGCTCATCTCATCAAGTGCCGTTATCCTGAATATTGTCCTGAACACGATATTCATCTTCGGCCTGATCGGGTTCCCGGAGATGGGTGCAAGGGGAGCCGCGCTCGCCACGCTGATCTCCAGAATCGTCGAGCTGGCATGGGCTGCGGGGTCCTCGCTTCAGAAGGGCTTTGTCCGCCCGGATCTTACGAGGCTTTTTCACCGCAACCGCCTGCTGGGATCGGATTTCCGGAAAATCAGCCTGCCGCTTCTCGGAGCCTCTCTTCTGTGGGGAATCGGTTTTACCTCCTATTCCGCCATTATGGGGCATCTCGGTCAGAATGCCGCTGCCGCCAACTCCGTTGCCGCAGTGGTACGGGATCTTACCTGCTGTATGTGCAACGGTATCGCGAATGCCGGATCCATCCTTCTCGGGAATCAACTCGGTCAGGGGAATCTGGACATGGCGAAAATCTATGGACAACGGCTGATGAAGCTTTCCTTCCTCATTGGATTTATCACGACCGCGGTCGTTCTTGCAGTGATTCATCCGGTATTGCTTTTCTACCGGCTGACTCCCAATGCAAGAACATTATGTGCCGGCATGCTTGCTATTACCTCATTTTATATGATCGGCCGATGTGTGAACACGGTCGTAATCAATGGTATCTTCGACGCAGGAGGAGATACGAAATTCGATGTCTACTCCCTCATTGTCGTCATGTGGGGAATTGCCATTCCGGTCGCGCTGTGCGGAGCCTTCTTGTTTCACTGGCCGGTTCTTCTGGTCTACGCCTGCACCTGCCTCGATGAAGTTGGAAAAATTCCATGGGTCATTCACCACTTTCACAAATACCGCTGGCTGCGCAATCTCACCCGCTAACGGCTCCGGAAATCTTTTTCCGCCACTATTTCATATACTGCCGCCGGAAAGCTTTTCCGCCACTACTTCATATACTGCCACCGGAAAGCCTTTCCATCGCTTCTTCATGTGTCGGCACTGGATAGCTTTTCCGCCACTTTTTCATATGCCGGAGCGTCCACCTTGAGGCGACGGGCGTTCCGGACGACCTCAAAGATCAATCCGTCGATTTCAGAAGCCTTTCCGCAGGCGACATCTTTCTGAAGCGATGTTGTCATATCCGGTTTCAGGCTGTCCAGAATATGCAGATTTCTTTTCACGATGTCTTCCGTAAAGACAATTCCCTCTTTTTCCGCGATCCTTCCGATTTCGCGGACAAGCTCACAGAAGAAGTCACGATATATCCCCTCTTTCTGCATCGCCCCCGCGCTGACTCCGAAATAAAGGCCGCATGCTCCCTGCGGTGAGACATAGGAAAACTTCAGCAGCGCGTCTCTTTGGATGTTGTCGCTGAGTCCGCCCCCGATTCCGCATTTTGCAAGATCTTTTTCTATCTCACGAAGATCCGTCCGGAACTCCGCGGGATCCCGCACACCAAAGACAACCCGCAGGATATCACCGCTCATCAGTATTACACCAGGACTGCGGAGCTGGGAGGCGACATAAATACAGCCATCCGTTACCAGAATGCCGGGAAGCTGATTCTGCATGACTGCCCCGGTTCCATAGATATTCAGGATCGGGATGACGATACTGTCCTTGCCGGCAATTCTCCGCAGAAACGGATACAGAGATTCCAGAGAATATCCCTTCACACAGACAAAAATCACGTCCGGATGATCCGTATACTCCTCCATTGTGCAGGCCTTTACTGGTTTCAGTGTGAATTCGTCGTCCGTCCGGATCACACGAAGACCATTATCCTTCATTGCTCGCAGATGTGCGCCTCTGGCAATGAAGGTCACATCCATTCCTCCGCGAGCCAGATACGCGCCCAGTGCGCCTCCGGTGCCTCCCGCTCCGATTACAAGATATTTTCTCATTTCCTCCTCCTTCTGATTCAAACCTCTGGCTGTCATTCTCCTACTGTCTTCTGTTTATGCGATGACCATGAGCAGTGTGCCGGCGCCGATCAGCACACATCCGATCACGGATTTCACGGTAACCTGCTCGTGAAGAAACAGAAACGCCATGACAAGGGTAATCACAACGCTCAGCTTATCAACCGGCACTACCTTTGAAGCATCTCCGATCTGGAGCGCTCTGTAATAGCACAGCCAGGATGCTCCTGTCGCAAGACCGGACAGAATCAGAAAGATCCAGCTTCTTCTGCTGATGGAGGCGACACCGCCCTGCACATTTGTCAGAAAGACCATACCCCAGGACATGATGACGACCACAACCGTTCGAATTGCCGTAGCCAGCGTTGAATTCACGCCCTCGATACCGACCTTGGCAAGTATTGAGGTCAATGCCGCGAAGATCGACGAACCAATTGCAAACAATAGCCACATACTATTCTCCTTTCCCCTCATTTAAGGGTAAAACAAAATCCACGCCTTTTTTATTATACCATATTGAGAAACCCCAATACGATAAGTCGTGCCACAAACTGTATAAATCCCCGCGTCACTTCGCTGCTTCGCAGCTTCCGTGCCGCTAACTGTATAAGCTACGGATTGCTTCGTGCTTCGCACTCTCGCAATCCTACCGTACAAAAATCCCCGGCGGATAAATCCGCCGGGGATTTGGTATACATATTTCATGCCTGAAAATGACAGTTTCTGTCTTCAGCACCTTCCATTTTATTCTGGTTTATAGTCGTCAAAATCATACCTGATTGTTCCAAAAGGTGTCTCCTGCTCGCGAAGCGCGATGGATTTTGACATTGCCTTGATTTCATCTGCAGTCACGCTGCGTCCGAGCTCGCTGGAGAGCACAACGCCTTCGGAAAGAAAGGCAGTCTGCATTGCGATATACGGAGAGTCAACACGTGTCTTGTCCGTAAGCTCGCCGCGAAGATAAGAATACCACTGCAGCTGGTTATCATTGTACTTCTCCATCTCAGGATTCAGAGCGACCTCCTGCATGCCCGAGATATCACCGATCGCACATTCGATTTTATTGTCGAATAACACGCCATCCCCATCTACGCCGAACCACTCAAGCCTCGGCTTCTGGAGAGCGCCTCCTCCTACGATGGATCCTCCTTCCGGAACCGCCAGCGGCCCTCCGGTGGTATCAACATCCGTAAATTTCAGTCCGCCAAGAGAACCCGCAATGAAGCTTGTGCCGATTTCATCCATGTGTATCGCCCAGTCCTCATAGATATCCATTGAAATTCCGCCCTTGAACCGCGCCATTCCAACGCCAAGATCCTCGATCGGGGTATGGCAGTTTACCGCATTGTCAATGCGCGCATCTCTCCAGTAGGAACAGCTCTGTACACCGTACACGCTCTCCAGTTCCGGCATTCCAAGCACGTACAGCATCTGTGCCAGATGATAGATTCCCAGATCAAACAGAGGTCCATGAACACCGATCTTCGGATCAATAAAGTCATGACTGAAAAACGGCATGTCATAACCGGGCCTGCCCTGTCTCCTGTGACCAACGCTTCTTACATGGTATACATCTCCCAGTTTGCCCTCCGCAATCATTTTTTTTGCGATACGGGTCTGCGGGTTGTAGATAGAGCTGATCTGAACAGCGAGCTTCTGTCCGTACTTTTTCTGCGCATCGTAAAGAATTTTTGCGTCAGCATAGCTTGCTGCCATCGGTTTCTCCGAATAGCAGGGATAACCCGCCGCCATGACTGCTGTCGCAACAGATGTGTGCAGATTGTTGTGTACACAGACCTCAACCTCATCAATGTCGTCTCTCTTCAGCATCTCCCGGAAATCCGTATAAAGCCGGTCTTCCGGAAGGCCATATTTCCTGCCGAAGGCTTCCACCTTCTCCTTTACAATATCACATGCTGCAACTACGGTGAGGTTCTGCCCTCTGTTCTTCAGATTATTGATCACGGTCATATGCCTGTCGGAGATCATTCCGGTTCCGATGATGGCAATTCTGATTTCCTTCATGTCTTGTCCTTTCATTTGTATAATTACTTCTTTCAGGATTGTCCTGCCAGTTATTTGTATGCTTATTCCCTTCAGGATTATCCTGTGCAATTATTTGTATGCTTATTTCTCTCAGAGTTATCCTGTGCAGCTATCGTCTTTTGCCCGAAGTTCACCCAAGCTGCTTACCAGCCGAGAATTCTGAGGTATTCACGGCTTCTTCTCGCGCACTCCAGGGGATCCATGTCATAATGCTCATCCTGTTCTACAACAGCCCATCCTGTATTTGCACGGAGCGCAGCATCCAGAATCGGCTCCCAGATCATCTGGCCAAATCCGACCGGACGGAACCCGAAGTAACCTTCATCCTCTCCGGACTCCTCCTGATCGATCCCGATCAGCTTGTACATATTTTTCACTTCGCCGCGCTTGATGTAATCCTTCAGATGAATGACCGGCAGACGGTCGGTGTATTTCTGAATAAACTCTGTGACCTTGCCGGTCGCGACGTCACACCAGCAGGTATCAAGCTCACTCATCAGATGATCATGCGGAATTGCCTCGAACATCGCGTCATATCCCCATCTTCCATCCGGAAGTTTCACAAACTCGAAATCATGATTGTGATACAGGAAAGTCATACCCGCCTGATGGATTCTCTCCCCTACCTTATTCAGCAGAGGGAGAAACTTCTGAAATCCCTCCGGATTTACCGGCCGATATTCCTCCGCCATATAAGGCATCACCAGATATTTTACTCCGATTTCCGAATAATCCGCGATCACACGATCCAGGTCTTCTACCATGTCCGCGAATGGTACGTGCGCTGAAATAGGAACCAGACCCACCTCTTTCAGGATTTCTCTGACCTCCGCAGGCTTCAGTCCGTAAAGTCCGGCCAGTTCTACTCCGTCATAACCATAATCTTTGATCTTCTGCATTACATTCTTGAAATTTTCCGGATGCTCCTCCAGAAGATCTCTCAATCCATAAACCTGTACAGCAACAGGAATCTTTCTGTCCATCGTATCTACCTCACTTAACCTTAACTTTTATTCAAAATCAACGGACTTTCCGGTGCGTCCGGATTCTCTGACCGCATCCATGAGTTTCAGCACGCGGCGCACCTCCGGTATTTTTACAAATGCTTCTTCCTCGCCATGATAGTAACGGATGTAATGCTCAAAATAATTTCTGTGGCTCGTATGCACCTCCGGAAGCGGCTCCGTTACAATGGTTCCTTCCGGTGCAGGTCCGAACGATCTTGTCGGCCCTGCGGCAGTCATCGTTCTCTTTCCTCCGACATTTGTCAGAAGATGGGTGGTGCGCACAATCTTTCCCTCCGGGAAGAATCCGTCCACATACGCGGTACCCTTGTTTCCGGCGACAAACCAGTGCCGCTCAAACCATTTATCCGCGGTCTTATCCGCCAGGTAATATGTCCCCAGTTCAACCGTTGCCGTTACTCCGTTATCAAAGCGCAGCATGATCTGAAAATAATCATCCACCTCTTTATTGATGACATTCCTGATATCCGCAAACACAGATTTCAGCTTTGCGCCAGGGAACATCCAGCAGACCTGATCAAGAAGATGAACACCCCAGTCATACAGCATTCCGCCGCCTTCACTTTTAAATACGTGCCAGTCATGCATATTCCCATTAAAGCCGTACAGCTGATTCTTGATCGCATACACATTTCCAAGTGTGCCGGAATCGTACACTTCTTTTGCCGTGCGGAAATCCGGATCAAACCTTCTCTGCTGATGAACCGTGAACCGGACACCATTTTCCTTAACTGCCGCTTCCATGTCATCCAGCTCCGCCAGACTCATTGCCACCGGTTTTTCACAAATAATATCTTTGTGCGCTTTAGCTGCCTGAATGACAAGATCGTGATGCTGATTATTATTTGCCGCAATAATAACCACATCTACTTCCGGATCTGCCAGCAATTCTTCATTGCTGCTGTATCTCTTCAATCCTTCTCCGACATCTTTCAGCTGCTCCGGATCCTTGTCCGCGAATCCAACAAGACGGATCCCCGGAAAGTTTGTCAGCATTTTCTCATGCTCATGCCCCATAAAGCCATGGCCGATAATTGCTATTCTGATGTCCTCTGACATATCTTCCTCCTATCTGATCTGATTTACGCGAACAGTGAGCCGCAGCCGAATGCGAAGAATTCGTGTGCGGCGAGCGTCGCGATAGCGAGATAAAACTTGCGCAGCGTGTTTTATCTCGTTGATCTCACACCCTGTCAGATCTGTGTACTTTCTTTCTCTATCGTATCTGATTGGTCTGTCTGTTCTGAAAAATCTGTTCCCTCTCATTTATCTGATCTGAGAATCTATTGCCTCTCATTTATCTGATCTGAGAATCTGCTGCGTCTCATACAATCAGAAGATGCCGTTCATTCACATGATGTCCGAACTCGGGCATATATACCATGCTTTCCTGATCCGGATCCAGATTGGACTGTATGATCGGCGGCATATAAGAAGAGGTAAAGCAGAAGCCATACTTCAGATCATGATAGCCCTGTGCGAGGCCCCCTTCCTTCTTTACCTTCAGTACTGCCGGCTTTGTCACCGACCAGTGCACCTGAAAATTTGTCCGCATCTCCTCATTTGTATACTCTTCTCCGTTGATCACCCAAGTGATACGATCCTTTTCGATCTTCTCCCCATCAATAAACAAGGTTCCCGGCCGGATCTGAGAGAGAAAAATTCCTCTGTAATACGGAAGCCGAACCTTAAACTGAAAACCTGTCGTCTTGCCTTCTGCATCTTTAATATTTCTGAATCCAACGGACTGAATTACCTGCTTTTCCATCTCTGCACCTCCTTAGTCTCCGAGAAGATTTTTCAACATGATGTGCTGTTTTCTCAGTGTCTGTCCAACCTCATATCCCTCTTCGTATTTATCAGCGCCTTCATATTCGCTCAGAAGATATCCGTCATATCCATTTTCGGTCATCACCTTGATGATCTCCGGATACGGAATCGTTGTCTCCTCAAAATCATCGCTCATATGAATAAACTTTGCATGGCAGCAGTAGATATATGGGAGCAGCGGAATAATGTCCTCCGGTTTGTTCGGCGTGTAATTTGGATCTCTCCATTCTCCCTCCGCAAATGTAGTGCGGAAAACCGAGAAATCAATGTTGAGTCCGAAATTCTTTGTTCCCGTCTCCTTGATGAAATCTACAAAATCCGTCACAAGCTTTCCCTTCAGATTCGATGGATTATGTATCTCCGGGCACATTTTAATATTCAGTTCCTCTGCCAGAGGAAGTGCTCCCTTGATGATTTCTCTCCAGTTCAGAACAGGCTCCAGAAGATCATTGATTACCGGCATCTTGGTACGCATTACCGTAAAACCAAGGCGGTGTGCCAGACGGATGTCACGCTTGAGCATTTCCACGGCTTCTTCTGTGGTAAGATCTCTGTCTCCCAGGACATGCGAATCAATCCAGTTTCCATACTCAACCGGAATGATTTCGTACTTATCGCAAAGCCGGAACCAGTTTTCCACCCACTCATCCGTCGGATAGGGATAATTCTCAATATGTGTATTTGCCAGAATTTCGATACCATGCGCACCCATGTCATGCACATCCTCGAAGCAATCTTCCAGTGTCTTTGTAAGACCGAATTCCGCCGAATAGCTGTATAGTGCCACTCCACGTTTTGGCCCTTTTTTATTATATGTATACATAATTGTCCTCCTTCATCCAATTAATTATATCTGCAATAATTCTATGTGTATTGTTAGTATTGCGGTCTCTGCCCCGCAAGCGGGGCAGGCTGATTTACGCGAACAGTGAGCCGCAGCCGAATGCGAAGTATTCGTGTGCGGCGAGCGTCGCGATAGCGAGATAAAACTCGCGCAGCGTGTTTTATCTCGTTCACTGCATCGTCTTGCCGCTATCCTCTGCTGCATGTCTTGCCATCAATCTCTCGCGAATGCCGTCCGCATCCTTATCGCTCATGTTCCAGAGCAGGCAGAGCAGACATGCGACAATATAAAGAATGGCAGGGATCAGATTCACTGTAATGTTAATACCTCTCTGTGCTGCCGGTGTCTGCTGTGTATTTGCCACATATCCGAACGCACCCATGATCACGACTCCCGCAGCTCCGCCGATTGCGTTACCGATTTTTGTTGCCAGTCCATAGGTCGCGTAGGCGGTTCCGTCTGTGCGGACTCCGGTTTTTTCCTCCATATAGTCGACAGAATCCGCTACCATAGACAGCGACATCGGCATTCCGACATTAAACAGGCCGAAGATCACATCGCCAAGGATAACCATCGGCATATTGTTGTATGGTGCAAAGAACATAACCAGAAGTCCGATTACCTGTACCGCCATCGAATACATCAGAACATTTCTCTTTCCAATCTTCTTTGCGATGGGAGGCACAAACAGGGAGCCGACGATTCCCAGCAGTGTCGGGAGAGTCATGATCAGAGAAATCATCGTGAATGAACCGAGATCATAGATAACCCAGAAGGCGCATACAGCGATTCGGCCCATGAAAGCGGTCATCTGGACAACCATGACGGCGCTGATGATCATCAGATATTTGTTGGTCACAAGATTACGGATGGTTTCCTTAAACGTAATCTTCCGATTCATTGTGGATGCCAGCGGCTTTACATTCTCTCTCGAGGTGAAAAATACAATCAGGAACAGGGGTACAGAAATAATACCGTAGACAATTACCGTTCCAAGGTAACCTCTCGCATCCGCAACCTCAGCCCCCTTTGCAGAGAATGCCAGAAGCAGGACCGGTGAGAGAGCGTTGACGATTGCCATTCCCGCGTTCATTCCGATATTTCTCGATGTATTAATCTGGTTACGCTGATTGGAATCCTCGGACATAACGGCAGCAAGCGCGCCATAAGGAATATTGGTCAGCGTGTAAATCATACCAGCAGCGATATACATGGCCGCGGCCCAGATAACGCCTGCCTTGCTAGATCCTCCAAACGGATTTGTGAATGTCAGGATAGAGAAAATCGCCAGGAACGGGCATCCAAAGGCGATATACGGCCGGAATCTTCCCCATTTCGACTTTGTGCGCTCTGCGATTGCTCCCATCATCGGGTCATTTACCGCATCCCAGATTCTTGCGATTATCATAATTGCAGAGACCGCCAACGGAGTCAGCCCCACGATATCCGTATAAAAAATTGTCAGATATGAACCGACAAACGTCCACACAAACTGTGACGCCAGATCGCCAAACCCATAACAGATTACAGCGGCCTTTGAGGCTCTGAGTTTATTTTCCATATTATTATCCTCACTTACTTCATCGAATAATCTGATTTCTGAATACCTCAGAAAAAAGTTGCACTGCGAATGAATCATCTGAAAAAGGCCGGTCTTCCTCGCTGATGTTTTTTCCTGCGCATCAGCTTTTATGATTACAGTATACTGGAATCTCTGTCTGGAATCTTTCCTGATCCTCACATTTTTCATGCATTTACTTGCATCAATCACGCACAGAAAAAAGGCCGTGCAAGAAATGATCATCATCTCTTGCACGGCCTTTTTATCGGCAAACCGCATCTCAGTTTTTTCTTCTGCGATAGATATGCATCAGAACAACCTCCTGAGCATCCAGTTCTACCGTAATTTTCAGAGTACCCTCCGTGTCCGTACGCCCTCTTTCCAGTTCTATCTCCGGAACGCTCACTGCCTGAAGATATTTGACTTCCTCTCTCGTCAGATCACTCTCAAATCCCAGATGCCTCCACTTATCCAGGAGACTGCCGCTGCTTGTATTCAGACGGCGGTTTTTGATTGCATACACTCCGGATGGGTCCATGTGCAGCAGGTTCAGTTCAATCTTCAGAGGTTTCTCATCCTCAAAACGAATCTTCCGGACCTCATCAAGATCCACCTGTTCATCTCCGGGGATCATTTCCTTTCGAAACCATGAAAAATGATGAAACAGGACAATCAGTTCATTTTTCTCATTTCTGGTGATGATATAATTCTTTCCTCGTGAAAGAAACTGAGAACCCAGTTCGTTTAAGAAGGCAAGCACAAAGAAAGCCGGCTTCCGGATTGTATCTTTTGTGAGAAGCCCGACACCTCCGTTAATCACTCTGTTTGTATCAAAATAACTGCTGACCCAATCCGTTCCTCCCATGACACACAGCAAGTCCGTTTTACCCCACAAATCGATAACCCCCGCTGCGAGATACGCTGAACGAAAGCAGGAATCATTGAGAAAATTGCGATTCGCGATCGTGTTATTCCATTCCGTTATATAAAGCTTCCGGTCACTGATTCCGCAATCCTGCATCATCTGCCGTATCCGGAGTACCTGCTCCACTTCCATATCCGGGTTTGCAGTCAGATAAGGCACACTTTCCTTATTCTCATAAGGGAAAAGAAGAAATGACGCGAAATCGGGAACGCAATGACCCTCCACACATTTTCCGTAAAATTCTGTATTAAACGCGATATCGTTGTCAATGACCGAGGAAATACCTCCGATCTCAGCCTCCGGTATGGATGATCTGATGAGCCCATACAGGGTTTTCCATGCCTCGAAAAAATCATAATGCAAATCCTGATACAGCGCAGATCTTTCCTGATGAAAACCATCGTATGAAAGCTCAAAAATCCACTTTGAAACCTCCTGCTGGCCGTACCGGTTTACAATATTATCGATAAATGAGGACAGAATATCCTCCCAGATCTCTCTCGATTCAAAAAGAATATATTCCTCATTATAATAGACCGTTTCTCCGCCGGTTCGGATAGCGGTATCCGGTCTTCTGCCAAAATCCAGAAACGGACGCAGATGGTTCTTTACCAGAAAATCCAGGGCCTGATTGATGATATCAAAATTATACTGTCCAAGACTTTTTCCGTCAGACACCTGTGTCTTTACCGAGAAAATATTCCACAGCCGTATGATCGAAAAGTGAAGATGTTCCTGAAGATGCAGGACATGAAACTGGATATTCGCATTTGTCATGCTGTACAGGGATCCTATGTTGACAGCCTTATCCCATACCCGTTCATACTCTTCCGGAATCACCTCCGTCTGGTCCAACGAAATATGGCACTTCCGTTCCCCGCTGCTCTCCTGATATCCCTTTTCCAGAAGCTCCTGCCGGATTTCCTGTTCTTCCTCTATCTGATGCTTTTCATCTTTTCTGGCGTTCTCTCTGTTTCTGTCACGATATTCCGAAGGTGACATATGCATGGTCTTTCGAAATGCCCTGCTGAAGGACGCAGAATTTGAAAAACCGCAGTTCATGGCAATCTGCGTCAGATTCTGATCGGAATAATTCAGCAGTCTCAGAGACGACCTCACCCGCAGCTGCATAACATAATCCGCAAAATAAACACCCGTCTTTTTCCTGAATATTCTCGACAGGGTCGATGCTGAAACATACATCTGCTCTGCAAGCGCGGACAGGTTAACCTCCTCATTGATGTGGCTGATGATATACTGCATCATCTGCTGCATCCTTACATCTGACTCTCCTTCCTTCAGACCGTCATTGCTCTGGCGGACAGAATAGTTCTCAATCAGATGATCCAGCAGCTTAAGCAGAAGGCTTGCCTTCCGGGCATCTGTCTGATGCCTCCGGTAAGTATAATCAGCCGTAAGGTCAATCAGAATCTCACGAATGTCCTGGTAGGAATGAAGGGTGTCATTGACCGAATCCGCGTACAGGCTCAGTGTTCTGCCTCCCATGATCTGTGCGGTAAGAGAAGCAGAGTAGGAAGCCACACCGTACAGCGCGCTGTGCGCATGATCCATTACATATTCTGTGCCGGGATTTATCAGCAGAATATCATCCCGGCACATGTGAATTTCCTCTCCATAATACCGTACCGTCATTTCCCCCTCCAGGAGAAACAGGATCAGCAGATCCGTCTGAAGATCCCCCTCTCCCTCCCGGGCTTTCCGTACAGTATAATCAAGATAGTTCAATTGATCTTATTCTCCATATCCGTCGGGATTTTTCACCTGCCAGTTCCAGGAATCCCGGCACATATCCTCAATGTTCTTCTCGGCTGTCCATCCGAGAATTTCCTTTGCCTTTGTCGGATCCGAATAACAGGTCGCGATATCTCCGGGACGTCTCGGATCAATGACATACGGGATTTCCTTGCCGCAAGCCTTGGAAAACGCTTTGATGATATCGAGAACAGAATACCCCACACCGGTACCAAGATTAAAGATCTGAACATCATCAAGCTTCCGGAATCCTTCGATAGCCTTCACATGTCCCTTCGCCAGATCTACGACATGGATATAATCACGAACGCCGGTACCATCCGGTGTATCGTAATCGTTGCCGAAGACATGAACCTTCTCAAGCTTTCCCGAAGCGACCTGTGCGACATAGGGCAGAAGGTTGTTCGGAATTCCCTTCGGATCCTCTCCGATAAGACCGCTTTCGTGCGCGCCGATCGGATTGAAATAACGAAGCAGCATGATCTTCCAGCTGTGATCCGCCTTCCAGATATCGGTCAGGATTCTCTCCTGCATGGCTTTCGTCTCTCCGTACGGATTCGTCGTAGTACCGAGCGGGCACTTCTCCGTGATCGGAATTTCGGCCGGGTCTCCGTACACCGTGGCGGAGGATGAGAAAACAAACTGTTTGCAGCCGTGATTTCTCATAACATCGGTAAGCGTAAGCGTACTCAGCAGATTGTTTGTATAATATTCAATCGGTTTTCTCGTGGACTCTCCGACCGCCTTGTAACCGGCAAAATGAATCACCGCATCAATCTTCTCGGCGTCAAACAGAGCATCCAGTGCCTTGCGGTCACATACGTCAATCTTGTAGAACTTCGGTCTTTTTCCGGTGATCGTCTCGATCCGGTCCACCACAAGTTCCTTTGAATTGTAAAGATTGTCTGCAATCACCACATCATAGCCTGCGTTCAGAAGCTCCACACAGGTATGACTTCCGATAAATCCGGTTCCGCCTGTAACTAAAATCTGCATTGCTTTCTCCTTCCTGTCATCCTGAAGATGATGCATGACGCAACCCGCCCGCGGGTCACGCGATCTCCTGATTCTGTCTCATTTTCATTCTTCGAAGCCTGTTTCTTCGAAATCTGTATCCCGCACTTTGTCTGTGCTGCGCGGTCACCATCCTGTGCTGTCTCAATTCTGTGTTCTTTCTGCAGCGGGCAATCTCTGCCCTGCGCGGTTCCTCTGCTGCGGCGTCTCAAAACGGTGCTTTCCCTCTGCAACGGCATCTCTATGCTCCGACGCTTCCGAGCCACGCTGCTCCTGAATTCAGCATATCTCCGACGGGCCGTCTCCGATGGATACAATATAGAAGGATGGCACAAGACCGGTCCTGTCCGTATAATTTCTGCCGACCTGCTCGACAAATGTGTCGATGGCATCATCCTTCACAATATTAACCGTACATCCGCCGAATCCGCCTCCTGTCATCCGGGCGCCAATCACCCCCGGAATCTTCCAGGCTTCTTCCGCCAGCACGTCCAGTTCTTTGCAGGAAACCTCGAAATCATCCCGGAGAGAGACATGAGATGCATTCATCAGCTTTCCGAAAGCCTGAATGTCTCCCTGATTGAGCTTTTCCACCGCCTCCGTGGTGCGGGCGTCTTCATAGACCGCGTGTTTCGCACGTTTCCTGCACACAGGATCCGCAATCGCGTTGCTCAGCTCCTCAAACTCTGCGGGCTTGAGCTCACAAAGTGCCTTGAGTTCCGGACGAACCTTCTGCAGATCCTCCAGCGCCGTTTCACACTCCCGGCGGCGGTCGTTGTACGCGGAATTTGCCAGCTCATGCGGCTTATTCGTATTCACAATCACAAGCTTCGCATCGCCGATCGGAAGGGGCGCGTACTGATATTCCAGCGTCGCCGCATTCAGGAAAATAGCCATATCCTTCCGTCCCATAGCGGAAGCGAACTGATCCATGATCCCGCAGTTCATTCCGACAAAGCGATTCTCGGCGATCTGCCCGAGCTTTGCGTTTCGGATCTGATCCTCCTCAAAACCGTAAAGCCGCATCAGTGCCTCCCCGGTAAGCACCTCAAGAGACGCGCTTGAGGAGAGCCCGGACTTCGGCGGAATGGTTCCGCTGCATACGAAGTCAAATCCTGTCGGTATATCCATACCCGCCTGACGGTAAGCCCACACGACGCCCTTGGCATAGTTCGTCCATCCGTCTTCCTTTTTGTAGGTGAGATCGTCCAGATCCGCCTCAATCACGCCGTCCTCTGCGAGGTTCACGGAATAAAACCTCAGCTTCCGGTCATCTCTCTTCCGGACAGCCGCATAGGTGCCGAGAGTGAGCGCGCACGGAAATACGTGCCCGCCATTATAATCGATATGCTCCCCGATCAGGTTCACACGCCCCGGCGCAAAAAATACCCGTTCTCCGCTTCCGCCGAACTTTTCTTCAAATGTTTTTCTCAATTCTTCGATTACTTTCTGATCTGTCATACTTACCTTCCCCTGTATAATCCGTAGCTTGTACAGTAAACCTCATACGTTAAGTCGTGCCACAAACTGTATAAGTCCCCGCGTCACTGTCTCTATTGTGCACCATTCCCCGGAACAGTACAATAGCTTTTCGTACTATCCATATGTAATTTTGTTGCAGAAAAGTTTTATCCGGCATATACTGAACTCAGCCGTCGCGGCAGCTGCATTGCAGTGCCATCTCCCGCAGAGACCTGCGGCCAGTCTGAACGGAACGCATCAGAATCTGATACATTTTAACATATATTCGATGATTTTCCAAAAAGAGGTGCGGAAGAAATGAGCGAGCTTCCCATGGGATTCAAGCAGAGCAACAAGGTATCGGAAAAACAGAACATGATTTCTCTGTCCGTCTACAACGTCGGCAGACAGAAGTGCACACCCGGGTATAAATGGGGCCCCGGTGTCCGGGATCATTTTCTGATCCACTACATCAGCTCCGGTTCCGGGACGTACACCGCCGCCGGTCATACCTTCCGCCTTCATTCCGGAGATATGTTTCTGGCTATGCCGGAGACGGAGATTTTCTATCAGGCAGATGAACGGGATCCCTGGACTTATGAATGGGTTGGCTTTGCCGGTACAGATGCTGCCGCTCTCGTGAGCAGAACGGATTTTTCCAGCAATCAGCTCGTCCTTCGCCAACTTCCATACGGAGTTGATGTGCAAAAGCACCTCCGGCGGATTGACGAAGCCTTCGGGAATACATTCTGTGACGCGGTGCGAATGACCGGGGAGCTCTACCTGCTGCTCGGAATTCTGATCTCCAACGCGACACGTCAAGTACGTCTTCCCGGAACCGCAGAAGACAATGTCTCCCGCGCCATCGAATATATTGCCTCACGTTATTCCTACTCCCTTACCATCAGCGACATTGCATCCTATGTAGGCGTAAGCCGGAGCACTCTGTTCCGGGAATTCCGGGAGGGCATGAACATCTCTCCAAAGGAATACCTCGACCGCTACCGCATCCGCCGCGCCTGTCTTCTGCTGAAAGACACCAATCTTACGATCGCTTCTGTTGCGGCTTCCGTCGGTTACGACAATGGGCTTTATTTTTCGAAGGCATTCCGTCGTATGACAGGAATGACGCCCTCCGATTTCAGAAATCAGAGGGCGCCAGCGCATGGTTCCGGCTGAACGCCGGAACCGGATTCTAATTACATCTCATTGCATCTCATTCATTCGATTCCCACGAATTCGTATCCGGCATCCTTGACAGCTTTCCGGATCTCATCCTCAGGCACTTCCCGGCTGAGCTTGAGAATAGCCTGTTTCTTCTCATGGGACGCCTCCGCGCTCTCCACCCCGTCGAGTGCCTCAAGTGCCTTCTTTACATGCATTTCACAGTGATTGCACATCATTCCATCAATTTTTACAGTTTCTGTCATCCTTTTGTCCTCCTTATTCATCTCATTGGTATCATTCTTATCTTCAGCTGCATTGCAGCAGAGATTCGTACCGGCAGCCGCAGCCATCCCTGTCGCTGACGTTTCGGCAGGCCCTGCCGTATGTGCCTCGGGCAGCGCTCTCTTCTTCATCGCTCTGTCGCGGGATGCGTTATGCACCTTGAACAGATTCAGCCGGAGCGCATTCATGCATACCGTGAAGCTTGAGAGAGACATGGCAGCCGCTCCCCACATCGGGTTCATCTCAATGCCCGGGTAGAGTCCCGCCGCCATGGGAATCAGCAGCGCGTTATAAGCAAACGCCCAGAAGAGGTTTTCATGTATATTGCGAAGAGTCGCGCGGCTCAGACGAACCGCCGCGGATACATCGGTCAGACGGGAGTTCATCAGCACAATATCTGCCGAATCGATAGCAACGTCCGTGCCTGCTCCGATCGCGATTCCCGTATCAGCTCTTGTGAGCGCCGGTGCATCATTGATGCCGTCTCCGACCATTGCCACCTTGCCGCGCTTCTGGAGCTCACGGATCACTGCCTCCTTGCCGTCCGGAAGAACGCCCGCGATCACACGGTCCACGCCCGCCTGCGCGCCGATCGCCTTTGCGGTCGCTTCATTATCTCCGGTAAGCATAACAACCTCAATCCCCATATTCCGCAGTTCCTGTACGGCCTGTGCGGAATCCGCCTTAATAATATCCGCTACGGCAATAATCCCGAGAAGCTTCCCCTCCCGTTCAAAATAAAGCGGGGTTTTTCCATCCTTCGCAAGGGAATCTGCCCTTTTCAGCAGATCCTCAGGGACCGCGGCAAGCGTGGAGATAAAGCTTCCGGAACCTCCGTGAAGAACCTGCCCGTCTATCCGTCCGGTCAGACCGCTTCCGGTCAGTGCAGCAAAATCTGTCACTTCAGCCGCCTGCAGTCCCTCCTTCTCTCCCTCGGCCACAATTGCTCTTGCGAGAGGATGCTCACTCTTCTGCTCGAGCGCGTAAGCCACGCTCATCAGCTCAGTCTTTCCGATCCCGTCGGCAGGAATGATATCGGTAACCGCAGGTTTGCCTTCGGTGATGGTTCCGGTCTTATCAAGAGCCACAATCTGTACTCTTCCCGCGTTCTCAAGGGCCTCCGAAGTCTTGAACAGTACGCCGTTTCTCGCGCCCATCCCGTTTCCGACCATGATCGCCACAGGAGTGGCAAGTCCAAGTGCGCAGGGGCAGGAAATGACGAGAACGCTGATGGCCCGCTCAAGGGCAAATGCCGGTGTCTGTCCGAGAAGCAGCCAGATCACCATCACCGCAACAGCGATCAAAATAACCGCCGGCACAAAAATTCCGGAAACTCTGTCGGCGATTCTGGCAATCGGAGCCTTCGTCGACGCAGCGTCGCTGACCATCTGAATGATCTGTGAGAACGTGGTGTCCTCTCCTATCCTCGTCGTCCTCGCACGAATATATCCGGAACGGTTTATCGTTGCGGCGCTGACCGGATCATCTACTCCCTTATCGACCGGAACGGACTCGCCGGTGAGCGCAGATTCATCCACAGCTGTTGTGCCTTCGATGATCACGCCGTCAACCGGAATGGATTCGCCGGGTTTCACGACAAAAATGTCCCCGGGATGCACCTCGTCAATCGATAATTCGACCTGCTGTCCGTCCCGCTCCACAACCGCCGTCTTCGGAGCCATCTTCATCAGATTTTTCAGAGCATCTGTCGTTCTTCCCTTGGAGAGAGACTCCAGTGTCTTTCCCACAGTGATCAGTGCCGGTATCATCGCCGCGGACTCAAAATACAGCTGGTTATGATACAGCGGCATCAGGTCCATGTTCGATGTACCGGTTGTCAGCAGATATGTCATCCGAAACAGGATAAACAGAGACCAGCCGAAGGATACACCGGACCCCAGAGCCACCAGTGTATCCATATTGGGAGAGCCGTGAAAGAGCGACTTGAAACCGGAGATAAAAAATGCCCGGTTGATGATCATCACCACGATCGTAAGCAGCATCTGAAGAATCGCAAGACCGATGTGGTTATGTACCAGAAATTCCGGTACCGGCCAGTTCCACATATTGTGCCCCATTGTGATATACATCAGCGCGATCAGAAATCCGACAGACAGAATCAGCCGCCGGACAAGCTTCGGCGTCTCGCGGTCCTTCAGTGCGTCCTCCTCTGCCGCAAGCTTTGCGGCAGAACTCTGCTTCTGAGCGGCAGCATCCTTCGGCTCGGCACCGTATCCGGCATCCTCCACCGCTTTTATGATTTCAGCCGGTCCGGCTGTACCGTCAACAGCCATCGAATTGGTCAGAAGAGAAACCGATACCGATTTCACTCCCGGAACCTTTGAAACTGCTTTTTCCACATGGGCCTGGCATGAAGCACATGTCATACCTGTTACAATATACTGATTCATTGTGACTTTGACCTTCTTTCCTCATGTTAAATAATTCTGTTTCCACATTTCACGCCCGAAACCCTTTCCTTTCCGTATTCTTTTCTAAATACTTCCAGTTCCGTATCTCACTCCTGAAACGCTTTCCGTAATTCATTTCATAAGCTTCTGAAGCACACTGCACAGCTCATCAATCGTCTCATCATTGCCCTGGCGGATATCATTTGCCACGCAGCCGCGGATATGACAGCCGAGAAGCACCTTGTTGAAGCTGTTCAGCGCACTTGTCGCGGCTGAAACCTGAATCAGAATGTCCGGACAGTAGGCATTATTCTCCACCATCTTTTCAATGCCGCGGATCTGCCCCTCCACCCTTTTCAGACGGGTCAGCAAAGCCTTCTGCTCCTCCGGCGTCCTCGCCTTATGCTTCCCCGATCCGCATCCGCAGGTCTTTTCTCCCGCCAGTACTGCTTCTTCGAGTGTTTCAGTGTCCTTGTCCGCCTGCCAGTCTTCACCGTCCGAAGCATGATCCAAACAACATGCAGGTATCTTTGTTTTCTTCTCTTCTAAATCTTTCATAACCGCCTCCCGTAATACCCCGGCCGGGTATTTCATCTGCTGTTAGAATATACCCTTATGGGGTATATGTCAACCATCTTTTATAATTGATGACTGGCAACATAGTTTATCCTTTTTGACATACTCCCACAGCTGAAGCCGTGGGATTCTTTAGATTCTCTTAACATCACCACAGTCGTATAGGAGGGATATAGTTAAGTCTTTCAAGATTTATCGTCTATAGGATTTCGATACCTGTGTAC